>JAEZYW010000124.1 GCA_023418835.1 Bacillota bacterium
TGGTAAAGTTAAGTGATATTGCATCTTACTTAAAAATAATAGTACATAAAATGGATCAAATAGAAAGAGACTTAAAGGAGATAAAAGATAAATAATTTTATTTCTCCTAAGTCTCTAAATTAATTTCTAATTCTAGGGTCTAGAATGTCTCTGAGGGCATCTCCAAAGAGATTAAATCCCAATACAATTATCATAATCATCAACCCGGGAAATATGGAAATCCATGGAGCTTCCATAATATAGTCTTTTCCCGCATTCATAATGGAACCCCAGCTGGGAGTAGGGGGCTGAGCTCCAAGACCTAAGAAACTCAATGAAGCTTCGATAATGATGGCTTTTGGAACTTCTAATGTGGTCAAAATTATGATAGGTGCCAAAGCGTTGGGCAAAATGTGTTTAAAAATTATTCTAGCATCTCCATATCCCAATGCTTTTGCGGCTTCAACAAATTCCTTTTCCCTCAAAGTTAGAAATTGTCCTCTAACTAATCTTGCAAATCCCGACCAACTTACAAGGGCAACTGCCAAAATTAAATTTCTAAGGCTAGGTCCCAATGCTGCAACCAAAGCTATTGCCAATAGAGATACGGGCAAAGACCAAGCAATATCAGTTATACTTGATAGTATATAATCTATAATCCCACCATAATATCCTGCTATTGCTCCCAATATGGTGCCGATAAGTAAAGAAATTCCTACTGCAATGAACCCAACTTGTAGAGAAATTCTAGAGCCGTAGACGATTCTACTGAAGATGTCTCTACCAAACTCGTCAGTTCCAAATAAGTATTCGCTACTTGGGGGCTTCAACATGTTGGGAAAGTCCATAGTTATATAATCCCGAGGTGCAATTAGTGGTGCAAAGATTGCAATTAGAAACAGTATCAGTACTATTATCCCTCCAAAAAGGGCTTTTTTATTTGAAATTATTCTTTGGAATAAATGTCCATCACTGGGGATTTGACTTTCTATATGTTCTACATCTATATTTTCCATATAATCCCCCTTTAATATTTAATCCTTGGATCTACAATGGCATATAAAATGTCTGCCAATAGATTTCCAAATAGTACAGCAGTTGTTAAAACTAACATGGAGCCCTGAACGACGGGGTAGTCTCTAGAAAAGATGGCATCAACCATCAATCTACCTAGACCCTGTCTATTAAAGACCATCTCCAATATTACTGATCCACCCATTATCCAACCTATCCTCATTCCCAAAAGAGTTATTATAGGTATTAAAGCATTTTTTAATGCGTGTTTGTAAATTACTTTATTTTCTAAAATTCCCTTTGCCCTCGCCGTTCTGACGTAATCTTGGCTTAACACTTCCAACATAGAGGACCTGACCATTCTCGCTGTAACAGCTGCATCTGTTAAACCTATTGTGATTACTGGTAGAACTAAATGTCTCCAAGTTCCATAGCCGGAAATGGGGAACATATTCATCCTAAATGCAAAGAAATATAATAGCATCAGCCCTAAGAAAATTGAGGGGACGGAAATTCCCAGTAGGGCAATTGCCATTGAGATGTAATCCACATTTTTATCTCTATTAATAGCGGCGACTATTCCAGTGGGAACTGCGATTATGAAAGAGAGTATTAGTCCCCAAAATCCCAATTCCAAAGTTACTGGAAATCTCTGTTTAATCATCTCTACAACTGGACGTTTTTGTAAAATGGAAGTTCCCAAATCCCCCTTTACTGCGTTTCTAATAAAAATTAGATATTGAGTTAAAAGGGGTTTATCTAGACCTAAATCCCTCTCCACTCGAGCGTATACCTCGGGTGGAGCGTTTGGTCCTACAATCATATCCACAGGATTTCCTGGGGAAAGGTGTAGGATAAGAAATATTAGGACTGTCAATCCAATTAAAACCGGTATCATCAAAATCAATTTTTTTATTATATATTTTATCATCGCTTTTCCCTTCTGACATGTACGAGTAAACTCATACAATATGAATCGATAGCTCCCGATTAGGGGAGCCATCTTTCAACGCTTATTGTGAAATGTCCACACCGTCATTGTAGAAGATTGCCCATGGGTGAATCTTCAAATTTTCAACTTCACTTCTAACAGCGGTCAATCTTTGAGGTATATATATTGGTGCCCAAACTGCCTCTTCGATTAAATGCCTTTGAACTTCGTGATAACCTGCAGATCTATCGTCCCACGTTGGAGAAGTAGCTGCAGCTTTTATTAATCTATCTGTCTCTTCGTCATTCCATCTAGAATGGTTGGGGAATGGGATATTTGAAGACAGTAGGAAATAATCTAAAATGTCGGCATTTGGCCAGCTGTACTTTCTTAAGAAAAGTTCTTGTTCTTCATTTCTTAACATTGCAGTATAACTAGATGCGTCATACATTTGAATTTCTACGTTTATTCCCGCTACTGACAATTGATTTTGCAAAACTTCAGCCAGTCTAGAATATTCTGTAGAGTTTTCTGCTGCCAATTTTAAAGTCAAGCCGTCTCCATAGCCAGCTTCTGCCAATAATTCCTTCGCCTTTTCAGGATTAAAGTCATAAGATAGATCCTTACTTTCCCCTAAATATTCTTCTGATAAGGAAGTTGGCAAGTAACCATATGAAGGCTCGCCAATGTCTCTATATATAAAGGTCAAAATCTCTTCTTTATTGATAGCGTGGTTTATAGCTTGTCTTACCCTCACATCTGTAAAGGGTTCAGTATCAGTAGGATAAGCTAAATACACTAACTGGGTTGCAGGTACTTCTTCAATTTTGATGTCGTCATTTCCTTCAACTCTATCTAAAAATGTTGGAGGAACGTCTCTTAATACATGAAGGTTACCTGCTAGAAGTTCCATAAATCTAGTGTTTTCTTCAGGAATTGCCTTTAGAATTATTTTGTCTATATTTGATGGACCTTGATTTCCTAACCAATCGGGTCCCCAGTTGTAGTCAGGGTTTTTCACTAGGACAATTTCGTCTCCTTGTGTCCAAGATTCCAGCATATATGGACCCGTACCTATTACCGTAGAAACTCCATAATTGTCTCCAGCTTCTTCATATGCCTTTTGGTTTATAACTCCAGAAGCAGTGTTAGAAAGAATAAACAATATGTTAGGGAATGGCTCTGCCAAAACGACTTCCACAGTATAATCGTCAATGACATTTACTTCTTTAAAAGATTCATACTCACTTGCAGCAGGAGATGCTGTTTCTGGATCCATAAGCATATCTATTGTCCATTTAACATCATTGGCGGTAAATTTTTCTCCGTTGTGGAAAGTGACGTCATCTCTAAGATTAAAAGTCCAAACTAATCCATCGTCGGAAGTTTCCCAAGAAGTTGCTAAACCAGGTTGGTAAGCAAAATCGTAGTCCCTTGATACTAATCTGTCGTACATATAAATTAGAGCATCAGAATACCATCCTGTTTTTAAATGGTTTAAAGTTTCAGCGTCTCTGTCGTAACCTATAACTAGAGTTTTTTCACCACTAGAACTTCCTTCATTAGCTGTTTCTCCATTCGTCTCAGTATTTTGTCCTCCACCGCCACAAGCGGTTAGAACTATACTTAAAATCAACGTAATCGCTAATACTAGCGAAATTTTCTTATTTTTAAAAATCATAATCATTCTCCTTCGTTTATATTATTTTGGAACAAATGACAACTTACCGTGTGACCTTTGCCTAAATCGACGACCTCAGGTTCAACACTATTACAAATATCCATAACATTAGGACATCTTGTACTAAATCTGCAACCCTTAGGAGGATTTATTAAATTTGGCATATCTCCTTCTAGGACGGTTCTTTCTTTTCTCATAGTAGGATCGCTTACTGGAATAGCTGATAGAAGTGCTTTTGTATAAGGATGACTTGGATTTTTAAACAACTCGTCGCTATCAGCAATCTCCATTATCTTTCCTAAATACATTACGGCGATTCTATCGCTTATGTGTTTTACCACGCTTAAATCGTGGGATATGAATAAATAAGTAATATTCAATTCTTTTTGCAAATCTTCTAAAAGATTTAAAATTTGTGATTGAATAGAGACGTCTAAAGCTGAAACCGATTCATCACAGATTAACAACTTTGGATCTACAGCAAGAGCTCTTGCTATAACAATTCTTTGTCTTTGGCCTCCGCTAAATTCATGGGGGAATCTATTGAGCTGAGATTTGCTAAGACCGACGTAATCTAGAAGTTGATTTATTCGATTAGACCTTGCGGTTTTGTCGCCGTAATTGTGTACTAATAAAACTTCGTCGATTGCATCTCCAATATTAATACGAGGGTTTAAAGAAGCGTATGGGTCTTGAAAAATGAGCTGCATATTTTTCCTTACAGATTTCATTTCTCGTCTGTTTAGGTTAGTTATATCTTGGCGGTCAAAAATTATTTGCCCTTCTTTAGGCTCTTGCAATTTTAGAATAGCTCGTCCCGTAGTGGACTTTCCGCAACCAGATTCTCCAACTAGACCAAGGGTTTCTCCATATTTGATATGAAAATTTATTCCATCTACAGCCTTTACATATCCAACAGTAGTGGGGAGGAGGTCTCCCTTAATTGGGAAATAAACCTTTAAATCCTTGATCTCTAATATA
>JAEZYW010000197.1 GCA_023418835.1 Bacillota bacterium
ATAGGAAGTAACGACTTGACTCAATTAGTCATGGGTGCCGACAGAGACTCAGAAAAGATGAACAACATGGGATACTTTGATGAGAGAAATGAAGCGGTTAAAAGGGCAGTTAAAGTGATAATTGAAGCGGCAAAGAAATACGGTAAAACTGTTTCCATTTGCGGTCAAGGACCATCACAATATCCAGAGTTTGCTGAATTCTTAGTTCAAAATGGAATAACATCCATCAGTGTAAACCCAGACACTGTCGAGTATACAAGAAAAATTGTAGCTCAAGTTGAACAAAAGATTTTATTAGACAAAATAATGAATCAATAATATGACAAAGACCCAAATTAATTTGGGTCTTTTTAGTGCTGATAAACTTATTTAAAAGGTCGAAGATAATATCCTTTTGAGACCATTTACTGTCTAGACGATAAGAAACTTCTAAAATTATATGATATAATCATAAAGGAATTATACATATACATCACCCCAGTATTAGTATTAAATGAAAAAGGAGTTATAACTAGAGTGTTTAAAAAATTTTTAAAGGATTTTTTAAGTTTAGAAGATTCAGAAAAAAATAAGATTATATTTCCCGTTCTATTACTTACTAATATTATTTTGTTTTTTCCTGGAGAAGTTCCTCGGTTTTATATAATAATTCTTATGGTAAATATTTTTCTAATAACTCCTATAATAATTCCAATTGTTTTTATTTTGCCATTTATTTATAAAAGTAAAAAGAGTTTTTTATTTTATTTATATTTTGTAACTAATAGCTTTAATTTATTTTGGTACGGAATGGTACTTCATAATATTGTCTTTAATGAAAACAACATTCTTATTCTAATTCCTTTAATTTTTGGAATAAGCATAGCAATTTATATGCTAAAGTTAAAAAAGAATTATGGCATCAATTCCTAAAATAGCTAAAGGATACTATTTGAATTTATATAAAAAATATCGACTCATTCTAATCAAGAGGAGTCGATACACAAACTATTTTATACTACATTAATTTTCCAATTTATTAAGTTCTTCTTTAAAAACATTTTCAATATTATCTTCATTTGAAATAAATATTATTCCCTGTATGACATTTTTGTTTCCACCGCCTTTTAGATTGTAAGAATTTCTAAGGCGATTCATAAGCAATTCCATATTTATATTGACATTTCCACATCGTTTTATTATAAATTGAACCATTTCATTTTTCTTATTATAAAGCACTAAGACTAGGTCTTCTTCTTCAAATAATTTAGCGTATTCATTTGCATTAGAAAAACTTATTCTATTAAATTCTTCAATTAACAAATTGTATCCATTTAATAAAACTGAATTCTCTTTTGATACCTCTTTTTGCAATAAAAAGAACTCATTTTTTAGACTTGAATAACTATCATGGAGTTCTTGAAAACTATTTTTATAATTATCAAACTTTTCAATAATATTCTCCTCATTTGCAGATAGTTTTTCTGATAGATTCTGGAAAATTCTGTCTTTATTAGAATAGTCTAAAAGGGATTCATTTCCAACCAACACTTTTATTCTAATTTTTTTATTTTGTTTAAAGGCTTCAGTAATTTTTATTAGCCCTAATTCTCCAGTATAGTTAACGTGGGTACCGCCACAGGCAGAGTAGTCAATGGATTCAATTTCCACAACCCTGAGATTTTCTTCTACTTTTGGAGTTCTTCTAAAGTCAATAACGTCCTTTTCTTCATCAGAAGGAAAATAGGTTTTGACAGGGAAGTTATACTGAATTATAGTATTTGCAAGTTCTTCAACTTTTGAAATATCTTCATAGGATAAAGAGTCAGTATCTAAGTCGATGTTTAAATGATCACTTGATGCGTGAAAACTCAATGTGGGGATTCCAAATAATCTATAAAAACACGAAGAAACTAAATGCTGCCCTGTGTGTTGTTGCATTATGTGGAATCGGTTATTCCAATCAATTTTTACAGTTCCAGTACTTCCAGATACCTTTTCTTTAGTAATATGAACAATTTTTCCATCTCGTTCAAAGGATTTGACAATTTCTATGCCATTAATAGATCCTTTGTCTCCCCTTTGACCTCCGGCACCATCAGGGTAAAATATAGTTTTATCTAATATAATATGAAATTCATTTCCAAATTTTCGATTTAGAAGGACATTAGCCTCTACTTCTTTTAAATATGCATTTTTTATATAAAGCTTTTCTGTCATTTATATCACCAATCTTATTTTAACATAGATAGACATTCTAATGAACAAAATCTGATATAATAAGATTATGGAAAATAAGACTTTAAAAATTTTGATAGGTTTATCCATTGGAATAATTTTATATACAAAACTCGGAGTCATTTTTTACATATCATTTTTGACATTGTTGTTTGCGTTAACTTTTTTAAAAAAAGAAGATCATTATCCATATTTATTTATGGGTGCCTTAATCCTCTCTTTTTTTATTATATTTAACTACAAGGGTTCCCATTATGAAGTGGGAGAAAAAATCAATATTAGCGGGGAAGTAAGAAGGGTTGTCTCTTCTTATGATAATTATCAAAGAATAGAAGTTCAAACTAAGAACCAAGGGAACTTTTCCTTGATAGTTGTGGGAATTGATGAATTTAAACAATACGATATAGTTTCTGGGGAAATAATAATTGAAGAAATTGGAGGAAATTATAATTTTAATATATCCAGTAGAGAAGATTACTTTTTCTTGAAAGATATTCATTACAATGGAAAGGCAATTAATCTACATAGGTTCAAAAATCCATCTTTAATTAAAAATTTCAAATTATCGTTTATTGAAAAAATAAATTCAATTATAGAGGATAACTTTTCCAAAGAAAATTCTGGTTTAGTAAAAAAACTTATATTAGCTGACAACAAAGAATTGGAAAAAGAAATTAGTGAATTGTATAGGGATGGCGGTTTAGCTCATCTACTTGCAATTTCCGGTTTACATATTTTTATTATAATTTGGTTTTTCGATAAAATCCTTATGAAAATAAAATTTGGATACAGTTTGCGTTTTATAACGATTAGTTCCATTTTATTCTTATATATTTTCATATTAAATTATCCTCCTTCTGCCAGTAGGGCTGTCTTAATGTATTTATTAAAGGGCGCTTTTGCAATAAGGAAAATAAAAGCATCGCCAAAAACTGTAATATACTTATCTGCAATAATTCTACTTTCCATATTTCCAAAATGGCTTTTTGATATTGGATTTCAACTAACTTACATGGCAATACTTGGAGTTGTCCATTTAAATGAAAAAATAACTCTCAATGGAAAATCTTATATAGAAAAGGCTGTATATTTGTATTTTTTCGTAAATTTGTTTATATTTCCCTTATTGACTCTTTACTTTAACAATTACAATCCCTTATCAGTCATAAATAATATATTAATAACTCCAATATTTATTCTTGTTTTAATGGGAATATTATTTGGAATTTCTGTCAATTTAATATTAGGATTGGGAATTTCTATATTTTATTTTTTCAATTCAATTTTAACGGCCATCTCTAGTTATTTAAAATTAACTTTAGATTTAATGAATTTTAGATTGGCAGTTTTTCAGCCTAATATTTTATTTATATTTACTTATTATGGAATTTTGTTTTTGATACTTTATAAACCCTTTGAAAAGCATTTTTATAAAAATCGAAAAATCATTTATACCTCTTTTACTCTTATAATTTTATATATGGGTATATTAAGCCTTAACAACCCTTTATACCTTTGATTTTTAGATGTTGGACAAGGAGATAGCTCTTATCTTTTTTACAAAGACTTATATATCCAAATAGATACAGGTGGGAGCCATTTTTCATCATACAACCCTGGAGAAGAAGTTACAGTAAAATCTATAAAAAAGAGAGGCGTTAATAAAGTAGATATACTGATACTTTCTCATTTTGATGAAGATCACATAGGAGGAACAAAAAAACTATTAAATGATGGACTTTTAGAAAATGTAATTATAAATAGAAAAGAAGAAAAGGATGAAACCTTTAGAACTTTAGAAGAAGGGAAAGTGAAAATATTTTATCCAGATGAAGGAAGTAAGATAGTTATAGATAAGGATTTATTTATTGAATTTTTCAACACAAATCCGGGAGCATTTGTAGAATCCAACGATTCGTCTTTAATAGTCTTGATAAATTATAAAGATAAAAAAATCTTATATACAGGAGATTCATCTAGTTTAATAGAAGAAAAATTTGCCGATGAGATTGGGAATGTAGATATTCTAAAAGTTTCTCACCACGGTTCAGAATACTCCACGAGTGAAAAGTTTTTAAGTAAAATTTTTCCTGAATATAGCGTAATTTCAGCAGGAAAAAACAATCCCTATGGTCATCCAAGCCCAAAAGTATTGGATAATCTAAGTAATATAAAATCTAAAATTTTAAGAACAGATTTAGATGGAGAAATTTTATTTAAGATAGACAAAGAAATTGAATATAAGACATACAGAAATCCCCATATTTTTAGAATCCATAGAGAAATAATGGTTTTTTCTGTTATAATAATATTTGCAAGTTTTTTTCAAATCAATATAAATGAGGATAAATATGAAATACGGAGATTTTAGAAAAATAATGGAACAACGGGACATAAAAGGAGCTTATCTTTTTATGGGAGAAGAAGGTCTGGTCATTGAAAAGACCATTGATTATATTGTAAATACATATATCGACGAAACCTTTAAAGATTTCAATTATACTTTTCTAAATGGAAATAATTTGATATTAGACAACTTTTATTCATATTTAGAAACCCTTCCCTTTATGAGCAGTAAGAGGGTAGTTATAATAAATGAATTACAAGACTTTCAAAGTCGATTTAATTTAAATGATCTTTTTTTTGAGACGGTGGAGGGGTTACCAGATGATACCATTGTAATTTTCTACGATTCTGAACAAAATTTAAAGAAAAACACACAGCTTTACAAATTTTTCAAAAAAATAAATAGGGTAGTTGAATTCGGAAAGTTAAACAACTATGAGGTATCAAACTTTTTGAAAAGAGAATTAATGAAAAATGATAAATTCATTTCAGATGGAGATTTATCTTATTTTATTATGCTCACAGGATATCTCAACAAAAAAGTTGAGATGAATCTTTACGATGTGGAAACTGAATTAGAAAAACTAATTTCTTATTCCACAGATTCCAATATAACGAGGGAAGATATAGATAAGACGATAAAAAAAGCTAACGACAGCGACATTTTCAATTTATTAAACAGTTTGGCAGATAAAAAACCTGGGGATGCCTTAAGGTACTTGCACGATTTATACGATAAAAACGAGCCAATACCATCTTTGTTGTATATG
The DNA here is from genome assembly GCA_023418835.1 of Bacillota bacterium. Lineage (GTDB taxonomy): Bacteria > Bacillota > Clostridia > Tissierellales > Peptoniphilaceae > Neofamilia. The sequence goes on from JAEZYW010000197.1 coordinate 5,334, forward strand.
ATACAAAGAAGATATAGACATATGTATGAATATTTCAGTTTATATAAAGATATGAAACGGGATGATGAGATAAAAAAAATAGTTGGAATCACTTCTGATTACGAATTCAAAATAGTATCTCAGCTGGCTAGAGGCAGGGATTTATGTGAGTTAAAATACAATTTAGCTTCTATTTTGGAAGTAGATAAAAAATTAAAGTCCACATCCCACGATAAACTCCTTCTCATGGAATATCTAGTGGTGAATATATGTAAATAAAAATAATCCCCTGAAAATAATGTGCACCCTTAAACACGGACATTAATATTTGATTTTTACTAAGCGGACTGAAGCCTAAATTCAATAGGTGAAAGTCCGTTTAGTTTTGCCTTAATTCTATCATAGTTATACCAGTTAATATA
>JAEZYW010000204.1 GCA_023418835.1 Bacillota bacterium
TATATTAACTGGTATAACTATGATAGAATTAAGGCAAAACTAAACGGACTTTCACCTATTGAATTTAGGCTTCAGTCCGCTTAGTAAAAATCAAATATTAATGTCCGTGTTTAAGGGTGCACATTAATTTGTGACATAAACCCTTTTTATATACAACTTTGCATTTAATTTGTAGATAGTAAAACTTTTCCTCCCCTATTTTCAGTGGGATTTCCATCTAAAATAGCTGGTTTTCCAGAAACAAAGACATGGTGAATTCCCTCTGGTTTTATTGTTGAGTGAATGTAGGTTGCGCTATCTGTTATTTTTTCGTAGTCAAATACGGTGATATCTGCAATATTTCCCTTTCTTAAAACTCCTCTGTCTACCAATCCCAATATCATTGCTGGAAGTTCGGAAATTTTAAATATGGCATCTTCCAATGGCATAATTTTACTTTCTCTAACCATCTTCAAAAATCTTGGGAAAGTTCCAAAGCTTCTAGGATGGGGGTTGTAATTTAGATTGTAATTAAAATCTAAACCGTCTGATCCAATGGCTATATCCATAGATTTCATAATATTTTCTATATCTTTCATATCCATGGAAAAGTATACTGCGGCTATTGAACCTTTGCCTTTTAAGAGGATTTGTATAACAGTTTCCACTGGGTCTAAGTTGACGCTTTCGGAAATTTCTTTTATATACTTTCCTTCAAATTCAGGCATTACTCCGTGGGTAGAGGCAATCAAAACCCTTTCAGGTCCGCCACGTCTATTCATTATAGTTTCAATACCTTCCAAAAGTTCTGGAGTTCTTTCTTCTAGTCTTTCTAGCATTTTAGCATTTCCGCCGCTAAGAGCCCAACCTGGAACTAAAGCAGCTAATCCAGTGGCGCTAGCTTCGTAAGGATATTGGTCAGCAGTTATAATTGCCCCTTTTTCCCTTGCCCTTTCAATTTTATCTAAAATTTCTTGAGATTTTCCCCATTGGGAAGTACCCATTAATTTAAGATGGGAAATGTGCATATGAACCCCTGATTTTTGTGCCACTTCTAGCATCTCGTCAATGGAATTTATTATCCCGTCGCCTTCATCTCGCATATGAGTAGTCATTATGCCTTCGTTTTCTTTGATTATTTTTCCAAGTTCGATAAATTCTTCTACATCACCATAACTACTGGGGGGATAAATTAAGCCTAAACTCATTCCAAAAGCTCCACCTTTAAGTTCTTCGTCTAACAAAATTTTCATTGCTTCAATTTCTTCTGATGTCGCCTTTCTGTCGTCAAAGCCCATAACAGCGGCTCTTAAAGTTCCGTGACCCACAAGCAAACCAGTGTTTATAAGCTGACGTTTTTCGTCTGTTTTGGAAACATAATCATTCATATTGTATAGATTTAGATTTTCATCTTCAGGAATAATTTCCACTGTCCTAGAAAAAAAGGATTTGATTTCTTCTCCTCTCTCATTTGTAGAAGGAATTAAAGAAATTCCACAATTTCCTCCAATTTGAAGGGTAACTCCTTGATTTACCATACTTTCACCATTACTTTCGTTTAAAGGACAAGCATCTGAGTGGGTATGCAAATCAATAAAACCAGGAGCAATTACCAATCCCGAGCAATCTATAACTTGATCTCCTTCTAAATTTTCATTTCTAGAAATTTCCTCTATTCTTTCTCCTATAATACCAATTGATCCGACGTATGGTTTGGATCTGGTTCCATTTACTATCAATCCGTTTTGTAAAACGATGTCGTACATTATACACCTCCGTTTTAAATATAATGTTTCGAGTTCTTTAAACTATGAATTTTATACACGAGTATCTGATACTTAGTTATTTATTTGCCCTATATATATACAAATTAATAAAATCTTCCGTTAATTCTAGAATACGAAAATAATTATATTCTTCTTTACATTTTTGGTACTTACAATTATTTGTTTCTTTTATATATAAGTAGTATTAGATGATGCAATAATTTTTAAAATATAAAAAGAGTTATTTAAATTTTCACTTGCCATATAAAGTTTTTAAAGAATTGTCCAACTATCCCAAATTTGATATATCAATTTGGAATTAATGGATTTTGAATTTAATATAAAATTTTTATTTGACAATTCTAATAATTAATTATACAATTAACACATAGTTCGCAATTACGAACTTGATTCGTATATACGAACTACATGGTTTCGGTTGGTAACCAAAGTTAAAGAATATCTATAAGTAGAATGAAGGGAGGAGTGCGAGTCTTTAATTTTGATTACATACATAATATTTAAAAGAAAGAAGGTTTTTTTATGTTATTAGTATACTTAGCTTTAGCAATTACAATTATATTGATTTTGATTCTAGTTGTAAAACTTGATGCAAGTTTAGCTTTAGTAATTGGTGCTTTATTTATGGGGATAGTTTCTGGTCTTGGATTTTTAGAGACGGGTAAAGCTATAAGCGAAGGCTTTGGAGCTTTAATGACTGGAATAGGACTTCCAATTGGATTTGGAGTTATATTAGGACAGCTACTATCTGATTGTGGGGGAGCTCAGAAAATTGCAAATACTATGGTAGATGCTGCAGGAGAAAAAATGGCTTTATATGCACTGTCATTTACTGCTTTAATATTAGCGATTCCTGTTTTTTATGACGTTGTTTTTGTTATTTTAATTCCGTTAGGAATTGGTGTTGCAAGAAAAATGAAAGCTCCATTGCATTATGCTATATCTGCAATAGCGATTGGAGGAATGGCTGGTCACACATTGGTTCCACCCACTCCAAATCCATTAGCTGCAGCAGAAATATTAAAATTTGATGTTGGAATCATATTAATAGTAGGTGGAATAGTATCTATATTAGCAGTTTTTATATCTTGTAAAATAATGTTCACATTATATAATAATGGTTTTTGGAATGCGGATAGAGATGAAACTGGGGTTATAAAAATTGAAGAAAAAGAAGTTACGTTTGTTTCTCCATCATTTGGAGCATCTCTAATACCAATAATTCTTCCCGTAGTATTGATTTTACTCACAACAGTTATAGGTGCTTTTGGTGATGTTCCGCAAATAATTTCTTTTCTAGGTGATAAAACAATAGCGTTACTTATAGGTGCAATCTCTGCATATTTTGTTGCATCCAAGTCAATGGACAAGGAAGAAATGAGCAGATCTGCAACTAAAGCTTTAGAATCTGCTGGGATAGTGTTATTAATAACAGGCGCTGGAGGATCTTTTGGGCAAGTGATCACTAGAACAGGTATATCAGATTTTTTAGCATCTTCACTTAGTTCTGTGTCATCAACTTCTATTGTTGCTGTATTAGTAGCGGCTGGCTTAGGATTTCTTTTCAGAGTTGCATTAGGATCAGGAACAGTTGCTTCAATTACTGCAATGACAATAATGTCATCGGTAGCACCAACCTTAGGTATCCATCCTGTATGGATTGCAATGGCGTGCTTATGTGGTTCTATATCTATAGGACATGTTAATGATAG
>JAEZYW010000217.1 GCA_023418835.1 Bacillota bacterium
AATATAAAACTTTCTTGAAGTTATTAAATCCAGTAGCACCACATATTACAGAAGAATTGGGGGAAATTTCTGGGTTTGACGGTCATATTTGTCACTCTGACTGGCCTAAGTACGACTTGGAAAAGACTGTAAGGGATGAGGTAGAATATCCTGTACAGGTAAATGGAAAAGTTAGAATGAGAGTTAAGGTTTCAAGGGGAGCTTCCCAAGATGAAGTTAAAGATTTGATATTTAACTCTGAAGAAGGAAAAAAATTATTTGAAGGAAAAAATATAATTAAAGAAATTTTTGTTCCTGAAAAAATATACAATATTGTAGTTAAATAATATTTGGGAAATAATTAGATGTGCTAAGACTATTGTCTTCAATGGTAATAGTCTTGGCACCTTTGTTTATTTCCCCTTATTACCGGGTAATATCATACTAAAATAATAGGAATTAAAAGGAGGTTTAAATGAAACAACAATTCAATGTTGAAGGAATGACATGTGCAGCCTGTGTTTCAGCAGTTGAAAAAGCCGTTGGAAAAATTGAAGGCGTGGACTCCGTAGAAGTTAACTTGCTCACTAAAAGTATGAATGTAAATTATGACGAAGCTTTGGTGGGGAATTCAGATATAGAAAGTGCAGTAAGCAAAGCCGGTTACAGTGCGAAAACAAAATCAGAAAAATCATCTAAAGAAAAAGATAGAGAATCAGTAGATATTTATAAAGCAGAATTGGAAGATAAATCTAAACGTCTGAAAATTTCTGTGGCTTTATTAATTCCTCTAATGTATATCTCAATGGGACCCATGATAGGATTGCCAGTGCCAGGATTTTTAGATGGAACTGAAAATTCTTTGATGAATTCTTTTTTTCAACTTCTATTGACGACGCCAATTATGTTTGTCAACAGATCTTATTTCACCTCTGGATTTAAAGCCTTAATAAATAGAACGCCTAATATGGACTCCTTAATTGCAATAGGTAGTGGAGCCAGCTATATATATGGAATTTACGTCATAATGATGTTAATCATAGGTTTTAGAGATGGAAATATGGAAACTATCCATAAGTATCACCACGAGGTATATTTTGAATCTGCTGCCACAATACTTACACTAATAACTTTGGGGAAATTTTTTGAAGCCAGGTCCAAAAGGAGAACATCTAATGCCATTACTAAATTAATGGATTTAGCTCCTAAAACTGCCAGGGTTTTAAGAGATGGAACTGAAGTAGAGGTCAGTATAGAAGATATTGTTGTAGGAGATGTTGTAGTAGTTCGACCTGGGGAGAGAATTCCTGTCGATGGAAAAGTAATCTCAGGAAATTCCTCAGTGGATCAGTCTATTTTAACGGGTGAGAGTATTCCAGTTTCTAAAGAAGTTGGAGATGAGGTTTATACCGCCACAATTAATAACAATGGCAGTATAAACGTGGAAGTTTTAAAATCCCAAGAAGACTCAACTCTATCTCAAATAATAAAATTGGTAGAAGATGCTAGCACGTCTAAAGCGCCTATTGCAAAACTTGCAGATAAAATTTCGGGGGTATTTGTTCCGATTGTAATCGCCATTTCAATTTTGACTTTTATTTATTGGAGTGCTACAGGAATGGGATTTGAATTTGCAATGACAATGGCAGTTGCCGTTTTAGTAATTTCTTGTCCTTGTGCCCTAGGTCTTGCAACTCCAGTTGCTATAATGGTGGGAACTGGTAAGGGAGCAAACTTTGGAGTCTTAATAAAATCTGCCGAATCCTTGGAGCTACTGGATAAAATTGACACAGTGGTCATGGACAAAACTGGAACTATAACTCTTGGAAAACCATTTGTAACTGATGTAATTGCAATTAATAAGTCAGAAGAAGAATTGATAAATCTAGCTTATGCTATGGAAGTAAAATCTGAACATCCATTGGCAGAAGCAATTATTGAATTTACTAGGGAAGAAAAGACCAAAGATTATGAAGTGGATAGCTTTGAAGCCATTCCTGGTGTGGGAATAAAAGTCAAAATAGACGGGGAAAACTATTATGCCGGCAATAAAAAGATTTTAGAAAAATTGGATATAACATCCAAGGAATTAAAAGAAAAGTCTGAAAAATTGGCAAGAGAGGGAAAGACTCCAATGTATTTTGCAACGGATGAAGAAGTGATTGGAATAATTGGAGCAGCCGATGTAGTTAAACCGACTAGTAAAGAGGCAATTAAAAGTCTTCAAGATGAAGAATTGAAAGTAATTATGTTGACGGGAGACAATGAAATTACTGCCAATTCCATTGCAAAGGAAATTGGAGTTTCTGAAGTCATCGCAGATGTATTGCCACAAAATAAAGAAGAAGCCATTGGCAACGTACAAAGTCGAGGAGAAAAAGTTATTATGGTGGGAGATGGAATAAACGATGCTCCTGCACTAGCAAAGTCTGACGTTGGGATAGCCATTGGCGCTGGAACAGATATAGCAATTGAATCTGCAGATGTAGTTTTGATGAAGAACAATCTTTTAGACGTAGTAAATGCAATAGACCTGGGTAAGGCGACTATGAAAAATATTAAACAAAATTTATTCTGGGCATTCTTTTACAACGTTTTGGGAATCCCCGTTGCAGCTGGTTTATTTTATACAGCCTTTGGAGTTAGAATGTCTCCAATGATAGCGGCAGGTGCAATGAGTTTGTCATCTCTATTTGTAGTGGGCAATGCTTTAAGGCTTAACAATTTTAAACCAATAGAATCCTTGTCTATAGAAGAAACTGACGATTTAAGCGTAGAAGTAAATAGAGAATCTCTTAATATTGAAAATTATGAAAATGTTGAAGAGGTAATCTCGAAAAGCATTGTCGTTGAGGGAATGACTTGCTCCCATTGTAGTAACAGAGTAGAAAAAGCTTTAAATGAAATTGAGGGTGTAAAAGCAAAAGTCAATTTAGAAGAAAACTTGGCTTTGGTGAAAAGTTCTAATGAAATTCCAAATGAAGTTTTAAAAAAGGCAATTGAAGAAGCTGGATACGAAGTGGTTTCCATTGATTAAAATATTAAAAGTAAAAATAGATAAAAGAGTGAGTGGGATATCTCGCTCTTTTATTAAAGTTAATAGAGAATTGTTTTCTTATATGATATAATACAGATGGCGAATTACAGATTGAATGGGGGATCACAGTTGGAAAAAC
>JAEZYW010000220.1 GCA_023418835.1 Bacillota bacterium
TGGGAAGACTGTCTCTCGTTTTGTAGAATTTTCGACTAGACAATATGAAGTTTTGGAATTTGACTTATCAAATATAAATGACAATTCAAAACTTTATAGAGAGATAGACAATCTTTTAAAAGAAATAGACGAAAAAAATTTTTTGAAGTTAAAATTAATTGGTGAACATGATAATTTAGAAATAGGACAGATTGAAAGTATATTTTCCCATAGATTTTTTTATTTTGAAGTTGTAGATCTAACTGAAAAAACAATAGATTTAGATTTTATTATAAATAAAAATAGAAATAATATATTTGGAAAATACTTAAAATATGTAACAGAAAATTATTCTGATAAAGAACGGAAAGCTTTAATTGATATAGGGTTAGAAGTTTTCCCCTGGAGGGACGAGTTTGAAACTTAAAGAATTAAATATAGTTTCTTATGGTAAAATTGCTAACAAGAAAATAGAATTAAAGGATAACTTTAATCTCATCTATGGTCCAAATGAAAGTGGTAAATCCACCATCAGATCACTTATATTCAATATGTTCTACGGAGGAACAGTACCTGGTTCTAAAAGAGCAATTTATTCAAAGGAATACGATAAATATATACCTTGGCAAAACCCCAAATATGAAGGTGGAATGGTGGTAAATTATCAAGGAGAAAATTATTATTTTTATAGAAACTTTTTAAAGTCTAGAGAGAGTTTTTCCATAAATAATATGGATTCTGGAGAAGATGGAAAAAAGATATTTAATGTGGACTCTTCTAGAAAGGTTGAAATTTTAGAAGAAGATTTTTTTGGAATTAAGGAGTCAACTTTAAGGGATCTATTTGTCATCTCAGATGAATTTATAATGGACGAAAACTTAAGTTATGACTTAAAGGACAGAATCATAAATTATTTCTCCACCCAATCTGAAATGATATCCTTAGAAGAAATTTTTGAAAATATCCAGAATTACACTCATGGTAAAGAAGAAAGAAAAAATATTCGGGATATAAAAGACAAGTTGAAATTAATGAGTAATACATATTGGGAATTGGAAAATTCTAAAGACTATGACGACTTATTAAAAACTTTAGAGAATCTAGATTACGATATAAAAAACGGGCAAGAAGCCCTTGAAGATATGGAAAAAGAATTTCAAAATAATTTAAATTCCTATACTTCAAGGAATACCTCGCCTATGGATAGGGAACATTCATTAGAAATTATTAGAATTGAAAATAAAATTGAAAGTCTGGAAGGGGAACTTTCTAGATTAGTAAATACAAAAATACCCAAGGGCAATCTGGCATTTACATTAGTTTCTATTATGACAATGGCCATGGGAATTTATTTTAAGATACCTTTATTAATTGTCTTTGGCTTTACAATTTTATTGGGAAATTTTCTATTTTTCCACAGGGAAAAATTAATAAGATCTAAAAAAATGGAATTGAGTAAATTATTTACTGAATTAGATGATTTAATGAAATGTGGAAACTTTCTTTTCTTAAACCGAGATAAGGAAAACACTTTAAAAACTAGTTTTCAAAACATAGAAATAAGCAGAAAAAATCTTTCAGAAAAGAAATTAAAAAGAGAGATGACATTAGAGAAACTTCGACAATTGGATAGTGAGATTGCTTCAAAAAAAGATATTTCGTTTAAAAGAAATGAACTTGAATCTAATCTAGAAGAGTTACTTTTCAAAAAAGAGATGGGAGATTTGAGCATTTCAATATTAAAAAATATTTCTAAAAAAAGCTTCCAAGATGTCTCTAAAGTTTTAACAGAAGATAGCAGTTATTTTGTTAATAAAATTACCAAGGGTAAATATTCCAAATTATATGTCAACGATTCTGGAGACATTACTTTATTTGACGAAGAACTAAAACAGATTGTGGGATTAAATAATCTCAGTCAAGGTGCAATGGGACAAGTTTATCTTGCCTATAGGCTGGGGCTAATAGTTAATTCTGGAATTAACTTTCCCATTTTTATTGACGACGGACTCACCTTATATGATGACGATAGGGAGAAGGCAAGTTTAGAATTGTTAAAAGAAATCTCTAATGAGTATCAAATAATATTTTTTACAAATAGAAGAGAAACTTTGGAAATGATGTCAATTATAGACAATATAAATGTGATAAAAATATAGGAGAATAGATGATTTGGAGTATAGGGGATTTACACTTTGACCACACAAAGTCTAAATCAATGGACATATTTGGCGACAATTGGATAAATCACGAAGAAAAGATTATGGAAGTTTGGAAAGAAAAGGTGTCCTCTGATGATTTAGTCTTAATTCCAGGGGATATTTCGTGGGCTTTAAAACTTGAAGATAGCATAAAAGATTTGAAAAAAATTGACAACTTACCAGGTTTTAAATGTTTTATAAAAGGAAATCACGACTACTGGTGGAGTACAAAATCCAAATTAGAAAAACTAGATTTAGAAACCATACATTTTATTTATAATGACTGTTATGTTTATAAAGACTTTGTAATTAGCGGGACTAGGGGCTGGTATTCCAGAGATTCAGAGATATTTACAGAAGAAGACGAAAAAATTTTTAATAGAGAATTAAATCGTCTCCGAAGATCTTTGGAATGCTTCAAAGGGGAAATAGAAGGCGTAAATAGAATTGTAATGGTTCATTATCCACCTTTTACTTGCGGGCAAAAACCCAATGAATTTTTGGAAATTATGAAAGAATATAATGTCCACACTTGCGTATATGGACATCTTCACGGAGAAGGACACGATTTTGTTATCGAAGGAAACTTTGATGGAGTGCGGGTTCATTGCGTCTCAAGCGATTTTTTAAACTTTGAAATTAAACAATTGCTATGATAAAGACAGTGATATAGGGTATAATTATAAGTAGATATAAAGATATTGGAGGTAGAGATTATGTCAAAATACAGATATATTAAACGCTTCAATGAAGTAGACAAAAATGATATTCCCTTAGTTGGTGGTAAAGGGGCAAATTTAGGTGAGATGACTCAAATGGGGCTGGACGTTCCCCCGGGATTTTGCGTTACTAGTTCAGCTTACAACTACTTTATTGAATATACAAATTTAAATGAAACAGTAAAAATTTTACTGGAAAGATTAGATGTAGACAATCCCGATTCGCTTACTATGGTTAGTGAAAGATTACAAGCTAAGCTTAACGAAAGTAAAATTCCAGAAGATTTGGAAGCGGAAATTAGAGATGCCTATAGAGATTTTAGCAAATCTATAGAGTTGGAAGATCCTCAAGTTGCAGTTAGATCCTCAGCTACTGCTGAAGATTTACCAGATGCATCCTTTGCAGGACAGCAAGATACATATCTTCACATTTCTGGAGAAGAGGAGCTTTTAAAGCATATTAGAATGTGCTGGGCTTCATTATGGACTGCTCGTGCAATATATTATCGAGAGAAACAAAAATTTGATCACTTTGACGTAGCTTTAAGCGTCGTCGTTCAAAAAATGGTAAATAGTGAAAAAAGTGGGGTTATGTTTACGGCAAATCCTATTTCACAAAACGTAGACGAAATGATGATCAACGCTAGTTATGGTTTAGGGGAAGCAGTAGTTAGCGGAATGGTAACTCCAGATGAATATATAGTAAATAAAAAATCTAAACAAGTTTTAGAAACTACTATATCTGAAAAAAATGTAATGGTCATCAAATCCGATGATGGAGTGGGAACTCGTCTAGTACAAGTTGCCGATTATCTAGGAAATGAAGCTGTAACTAGAGAGTGTTTAAGCCCATATGAACTGAGCACTTTAATAGATTACGGTCTAAAAATTGAAAATCTTTATAAGAGCATTCAAGATATTGAATGGGGAATTGATGAGGATACAAAAAAACTTTACATTTTACAATCCAGACCTATTACTACAATAAAAGAAGATGAAAAAGAAGAACTGAAAGTTCTTGTAAAAGGATTGGCTGCTTCTCCAGGTATAGGCAGAGGAAAAGTTCGAATGGTAGAAGACCTGACTAATATTAATCAAGTTCAAGATGGAGACGTATTAGTAACTGGAATGACAAACCCAGATATGGTTCCTGCTATGAGAAAGTGCGCAGCAGTAGTAACAGACGAAGGCGGTCGTACTTGTCACGCTGCCATTGTATCTAGAGAACTAGGAATTCCTTGTATTGTAGGTGCAAAAAGCGCTACAAAAGATTTAAAAGACGGTCAATTTGTAACTGTAGAC
>JAEZYW010000224.1 GCA_023418835.1 Bacillota bacterium
GAAGATTTAAAATCTTCCGGCAATTTATTTACATTTGGTCTTCGTGACCTTCTCTTAGTACTCTGTATTCACCTGTTTCAGTGTTTAGATCGTAAATGTTAAAATTAGTTTTCATATCAATTCCATCTCTGTGAGTAGCAAGGTTTATTGAAGATGATCCTTCTTCTCCACTTCTAACTCTATGGAATACGTGAATTGGCCAAATTAAAACTGAGCCACCTTCTACAATTCTTTCGCCGTTGTGTTCAATATAATCAGGAGTCACTACAAAGTTTTCTATTTTTCCATGTTCTACGCTGTAAAGTTCTACATGCCTAGTTCCTCGAAGTACAAATAGGTTGTCGTCTTGGTGAGTGTGCATATACCAAGGTCTTTTCACATCTCCTACTGAACCTGGAGAAACGGCTGTACTCTTATGCAAAACTACATCAACTGCGTCTACTTTTGGAACCATAGACTTTGTCATAACGTCAAATGCCACACCTTCAGTTCTTCTAAATTCTTTTAGTTTAATAATTTTAAATAAACCTTTTATCTCTTTGACTACAAAATCTTTTTCCATTTTTCCTCCTTAGAAAAATTAATTTTACCACATTCTGACTAATTACAGTATACCCTTTAAGTGCAGAAATAAATCGTTTTCCCAACTTGTAAAATAATATTTACAATAAAAAATCCTCAAAAAGAAATTTATTTATCTAATTCTTTTTAAGGATTAAAAATTAAAATACAAAGTCTTCTAAGGCTTCTAAATCTTTTATAATTATTATCTTGTTTCCAACTAGGTCAATATATCCCAGCTCTTTAAATTCTCCAAGTTTTCTAGTGACTGTCTCCCTAGTTAGGCCAGAATAATTTCCCAACTCTTCTCTATTTAAGGAAAGTTCTAAAACTATTCCCTCCTCTGTCTCTACTCCAATGCTGTTTTTTAATCTTAAAAGCAATCCAGCAGTTTTCATGGATGCGTTGGAGGTGGAAAGTCTTTGAATTAAATCCTCTGCCCACCTTATTCTTTCAAAGCTTTTCTTTAAAAAACTTTGCAAGGAAACTGGATTTGTCAAAATGTGGGCGTTGAAAGTCTCTTTTGGCAAAGCTATTATCTCGCAATCTGTCAAGGCTTGTCCGTTGTAAAGATAGGACTCTTGCTCTAGTAAATTCAATCCTCCCACAAAGTCACCTTCTCTGTAAATGTAGAATATTTGCTCTCTTCCGTCGATTGTATTGTAATAGATCTTTACTTGACCTGTGACGATGGCGTACATATACTCGGCTCGATCTCCCGATTTAAATACAAAATCGTCCACTCCCAATTTTAAAAGTTTAATTTCTTTTAAAATTTCTTTCATCTCCACATCCCCAATGCCTTTGAAAATGGGAAGGCTTCAAATAGATTTTATAAAACTTTGATCTTCTCCAATGGAGACAACTTCTCGATCAATTAACTCTTTTATCTTTTCAATTCTTCTACTTTCCTTTTTCATCCTCTCGTCGTGGAGGGATTCGCTAAAAAGTCTATTGGCATAGATTTCAAATTCCTTTGCAATGTCCTTGTCCATTGCCGGAACACCTTCTAACTTGTAATCCATTCCAAGTTCTTCGTATTTTTTTACGCCTGTAGTGTGGTAAGGAAGAATTTCTATTCTCTCTACAAAATTTCTAATTGGCCTTATGGTCTTGATAAAGTCTTTCATAGAATCTTCGTTATCTGTAAATCCAGGTACCATAACGTGTCTTGCCCAAATTTGTCCTTTAAATCCGTATTGGCTAATACCTTTTAGAAACTTTTCATAAGCCTCGTAATTTCCACCACATATTTTTCTAAAGGATTCTGAATCAAAAGCTTTGACGTCTAAAAGCAAAACGTCCACTAAGGGGAGAATTTTAGAGTAGTATTTAGAATCCCCAAAACCCGACGTGTCTACGCAAGTGTTAAACCCGTCGTTTTTTAATTTTTCTAAAGTTTTATATAAAAATTCACCTTGGAGTAGCGGTTCCCCTCCTGAAAAAGTAACTCCACCCTCTTCCCCGTGGTAGGTTCTATATCTTCTAGCTATGTTTAAAATCTCATCTGGGGTAACTTCTTCTCCACCTTTTGTGGTTATAGTGTCAGGGTTGTGGCAGTATAAACATCTCAAAGGACAACCTTGGAGAAAAAATATTGTTCTGTTTCCCGGTCCGTCTAGTAAACCCATGGATTCCACTGAGTGCAATCTTCCCAGAAGTTTTCCTTTTTCCTTCAATTTTATTTCCCCCTTTATACAAAAGGACACCTATGACAATCTGATCTCATAGGTGTCCGTATACAGTTTGTCTATTTTAAATTTACATATTCTCGTGGAAAGTTCTATTAATTACGTCCAATTGATGCTCTCTATCCAATTGATTAAATCGAACGGCATATCCTGAAACTCTAATTGTCAAATTTGGATATTTTTCTGGATTTTCCATTGCATCCATTAACAATTCTTTGTCCATAACATTTACATTGATGTGGAATGCATCTTGGTTAAAGTATCCGTTCATTATATTGGTTAGGTTAGTAATTCTCTCTTCTTCATTTTTACCCAAAGTAGATAGAATTATTGAAAAAGTATTAGAAATTCCGTCTTGATTTACATCCTTATACGGAAGTTTTGCTACTGAGTTTAAAGAAGCAAGGGCTCCCGACTTGTCGCTACCGTTCATTGGGTTAGCTCCCGGTGCAAAAGGCTCTCCTTTTTTTCTTCCGTCTGGTGTAGTTCCAGTTTTCTTACCGTAAGTTACGTTGGAAGTAATAGTCAAAAGAGAAAGGGTGTGGACGGAGTTTCTATATGCAGGTATTTTTCTAAGAGCTTCAATAAAATACTCGCTCATTTCCACTGCAATTTTGTCTACTCTGTCATCATCGTTTCCGTATCTTGGGAAATCTCCCTCAGTTTCAAAATCTATTGACAATCCATTTTCATCTCTTATAGGTCTTACTTTCGCATATTTTATTGCAGATAGAGAATCGGCTACAATGGAAATCCCCGCTATTACAAAGGCAATCCATCTGTGAACGTATGGGTCGTGTAGAGCCATTTGTCCAGCTTCGTAAGAGTATTTATCGTGCATATAATGAATTGTGTTCATTGTATTTAC
>JAEZYW010000008.1 GCA_023418835.1 Bacillota bacterium
GGATTGATTGCAAGTGGTGGTTTAAAGCCAGATGGGCTTAGAGCTGAAATTGAAAAGATTAGAACCCTTACTGATAAGCCTTTTGGAGTTAACTTAATGCTTATGAACTATCACGTTCAAGAAATGGCAGAAATAATTGAGGAAATGAAAGTTCCCGTGGTGACAACAGGGGCGGGAAATCCTGGTAGATATATAAGCATGTGGAAAAACCAAGGTTCAGTTGTAATTCCCGTTATCGCTAATCCATCTATGGCTTTAAAAATGGAAAGGCTAGGAGTGGATGCGGTAATTGCAGAGGGAACTGAGGCGGGAGGTCATGTTGGGGAAATGACTACAATGACTTTAGTACCTCAAGTGAAAGACAGGGTGAAAATCCCCGTAATTGCAGCAGGAGGAATTGCAGATGGAAGACAGATGTTTGCAGCGGAAGCTTTAGGAGCAATTGGAGTTCAAGTTGGAACCATGCTTTTAGTTGCCGACGAGTGTCCAATCCACGATAACTATAAAGAGAGAATTCTTAGAGCAAGAGATACCCATATAACCGTTATTGGAAGAATTCGCGGTGTGCCGACGAGAGTTATTAGAAATTCAATGACAAATGAATATATTAATAAAGAAAAAGAAGGTTGGGACTTAGAACAACTAGAACTTTTTACAATGGGGGCTTTGAGAAAGGCAGTTCACGAAGGGGATGTGGATCAAGGATCTCTAATGGCAGGACTAGTCTCTCCACAAGTCAATGAAAGAAAACCTGTGAAGGATATAATAGAAAATTTATACAATGACTATATCAAAGTAAAGGAAGGAATGTGCAAATGAAACCTTTAAAAATAGGCAAATTCACCTTAGATGTTCCAATTATACAAGGTGGAATGGGAGTAGGCGTATCTTTGGGAAATCTTGCTGGCCATGTAGCCTTAGAGGGCGGAGTAGGTACAATTTCATCTGTTGGTATAGGGTTTAGAGAGCCGGACTATTATAAAAATAATGTAGAGGCAAATAAAAGGACATTAAAAAAAGAAATTGAAAAGGCAAAAGAAATTGCAAAGGGTAAGGGCATGATAGCTGTAAATATTATGCAAGCTATAACAGAATTTGCCGAACTTGCAAGATTTGCCGCAGAAAATGGAGCCGATGCTCTAGTAGTGGGAGCCGGACTTCCTTTGAAGTTACCTGAATTGGTAAAGGGAACGGAAACTTTAATTGCTCCCATAGTCTCTTCCAAAAGAGCTCTGGATGTAATTATTAGAACTTGGAAAAAGAAGTTTGAAAGAATACCCGACTTTGTAATTTTGGAAGGAATGAAAGCAGGGGGTCACCTTGGATATTCTCTAGAAGAAATTGAAGGGGAAGATAAAATTCGAGAAAATTTAAAAGAAATTTTACAATACAGAGAATCAAATGGATACGAATTTCCTGTAATTGCAGCTGGGGGAATTTTTGACAGTTCTGATGTAAAGGAATTTTTAGATCTTGGAGCAGATGGCGTTCAATTGGGAACTAGATTTATAGCTACCTATGAATGCGACGCTTCAGAAGAATTTAAAAATCATGTAGTAAATGCCACTGAGGAAGACGTAAGAGTTATTTATAGTCCAGTGGGAATGCCGGGCAGAGCTGTAATGACGCCTTTATTGGAAAGAGTAGAAAGGGAGGGCAGGATAAAGCCTAAAAGTTGCCAAAACTGTTTAGTATCATGCGATCCTGGAACTACAAAATATTGTATAAGTAATGCGTTGATAAATTCAGTAAAAGGAAATCTAGAAGAGGGATTAGTATTTTCTGGGGTGAATGTAGGCAGAATAAAAGAGATGAAATCAGTAAAAGAACTAATTGAGGACTTAACAAAGGAGCTGACATAATGAAAGCTATACTATTTGCTGGACAAGGTAGTCAACAAGAAGAGATGGGAAAAGATTTTTATAACAGCGACTCTTTTGCAAAGGATTTTTATGACACTCTGGGTGAAGATTTAAAGGAAATTATACTAGAAGCTGATTTAGAAACCATATCAAAAACTGAAAATACCCAGCCTGCTATGATTGCATACCAAACTATGGTAAGCGAAATGTTTAAAGAAGATGGAGTGGAATTTGACTACACTGCTGGTCTTAGCATTGGAGAATACGCAGCCCTTTCTCACTCGGGAGTATTGACATCAGAAGAAGCTATAGAAATTGCAAGAACTCGAGGAAAACTCATGGGAGAGGTTGGAGATAAACTAAACTCTGGAATGATTGCAGTTTTGGGAATGGAATTGGAGACCTTGGAAAAATTCTGTCAACAAGTATCAGATGGAGATTCAAAGGTGGAAGTTTCCAATATAAACTGTCCAGGTCAAGTTGTAGTTTCGGGAGATGTAGAAGCTTTAAGTAGGCTAAAAACTTCCATAGAAGATCAAGCGAGGCGACTTGTAGAGTTAAACACTTCCGGACCTTTTCATACGAGTTACATGATTCCCGTAGAGGAAGAACTTACTAAACTTTTTAATAATTACGATTTCAAAGAAGAGGAAGTAGAAATTCCCTACAATTTCCTTGGAAGACCTAGGGAAGACGACGAAGAAATTAAAGAGATCATGGCAAAACAAGTTTCTCACACAGTTCGTTTCCAAGAATGTATAGAGTTTCTAATAGAAAGAGGCGTAGACACATTTGTGGAAGTGGGATTTGGGGGAGTTTTGAGAGGTTTCATTAAGAAAATAGATAGAAAAGCAGAAGTTTATGTAATAGATTCATATGAAAATTACCAATGCTTTTTAAAAGAGGTGAATAATGGCTGAAAGAAAAACTGCCTTGATTACTGGAGCTAGTCGAGGCATAGGAAAAGAAATTGCTAGAAAACTTGCCAGCAAAGGATTTAATATAGCTCTAAATTACAGATCTGATGAAAATGTGGCTAAAATTGTCAAAGAAGAGTTGGAGCAAAAAGGTATAAAAGTTCTGTTAATTCAAGGAGACGTTTCTAAAATGGAAGATTGCGAAAGAATTGCCGATGAAGCAATTGCAAATTTTGGAAATATAGACGTTTTAGTTAATAACGCAGGAATTACCAGAGATAAACTAATATTGAGAATGACGGAAGAGGACTTTGACGACGTTATAAATGCCAATTTGAAATCAGCCTTCATGATGATGAAAGTTTTTGCAAGACATATGTCTAAAAATCGTTACGGCAAAATTATAAACATATCCAGTATTGTGGGGATAACTGGAAATGCAGGACAAATTAATTACGCAGCGTCTAAAGCTGGAATGATTGGGATGACTAAGTCTTTGGCAAAAGAATTGGGATCTAGGGGAGTTTGTGTAAATGCAGTTGCCCCTGGTTTTATCAAATCGGATATGACTGATAAATTACCTGAAGAAATAATCAAACAATATGAAGAAGCCATAGCCTTAAAAAGATTGGGAAGCCCAGAAGATGTGGCTAATCTAGTTTCTTTTTTAGCAAGTGACGATTCAAATTACATTACAGGACAAGTTATTAGTGTGGATGGAGGTTTGAATTTTTAATGAAAAGAAGAGTTGTAGTTACGGGATTAGGAGCTGTCACTTCAATTGGATATACCTTTGAAGAAATCTATAATAGCATTTTGGAGAAGAAATGTGCAATTGGTCCTATCGAATCCTTTGATGCGACGGATTTTGACGCAAAGATGGCTGGAGAAGTGAAAGATTTTGATCCTACAAAATTTATAGATAGAAAAAGTGCAAGGAGAATGGACAGGGTTACTCAATTTGGAGTATATGCATCTCAAATTGCCTTTGAAGATGCTGGATTTAAATTGGGAGAATTGTCTGGAAATTCTAGATGTGGAGTTATTGTTGGAAGTGGAATCGGTGGAATTGAAACTATAGAAATCGAACACTCTAAAGGTATTGAAAAGGGCTTTAATAAAATATCGCCATTTTTCATTCCCATGAGTATAATCAACATGACCTCTGCTCAAATTGGAATTCATTTGGGTTTAAATGGACAAAATTATGCAACAGTTACAGCTTGTGCTGCGGGAAGTGATTCCATTGGTCAAGCCTTTAGAAGTATAAGAGACGGATATTCGGACTTGATGATAGCAGGTGGATCCGAAGCTAGCATAACTCCTTTAGGAGTGGGTGGCTTTGTATCCATGAAAGCTTTATCTACAAGCACAGATCCAAATAGAGCTTCCATACCCTTTGATGCGGAAAGAGACGGATTTGTAATGGGGGAAGGGGCAGGAATTTTAGTTCTAGAAGAATTAGAACACGCTAAGGCTAGGGGTGCAAAAATCTACGGAGAAATTGTAGGGTATGGAACCACCTCTGATGCTTTTCACATTACGGCTCCCCATGAAGATGGTAAATACGCATCAATTGCCATATTAGATGCAATAAAAGAAAGTGAAATTGACGTTTCGGAAGTAGACTATATAAATGCCCATGGAACTAGTACAAAACTAAACGATGCCATAGAGACTAAAGCGGTTAAAACCGTATTTAAAGACCACGCAAAGAATTTATACATGAGTTCTACTAAATCAATGACAGGACATCTTTTAGGCGCTTCTGGAGCCTTAGAAGCTATAATATCTTTAGTTGCTTTAAATAAAAACATAGTTCCAGCTACATTAAATTACAAAGTCCCTGATGAAGAATGCGATTTAAATATAGTTCCAAACGAGCCAATTGAAAAGGAATTAAATTATGTAATGAGCAATTCCCTAGGTTTTGGCGGACATAACGCATCCCTATTATTTAAGAGGTGGAAAGATGCTTAACTCAAACGAAATACAAGAGATAATCCCCCATAGGTATCCTATGCTTTTGGTGGATAGAATAATTGAACTGGAAGTTGGAAAAAAAGCAGTTGGCTTAAAAGGAGTTACTGCCAATGAACACTTTTTCCAAGGACATTTTCCAGAGTATCATGTTATGCCTGGAGTTTTAATAATTGAAGCATTAGCACAGGTTGGGGCTGTTGCTCTTTTATCTGAAGAAAAGTTTAAAGGAAAAATTGCTTTATTTGCCGGGATAAAAAATGCCAAATTTAGAAGACAAGTTGTTCCTGGGGATACTTTAAGACTAGAATGTGAACTGACTAGGATTAAAGGGCCTATTGGAGTTGGCACTGCTACGGCATACGTTGATGGCGAAGTAGCTGCATCAGCAGAATTGACCTTCGCAATTAAATAGGAGGTAAGTTTTGAAAAAAGAATTATCGAAAGAATTTTTAAAAATTTACAATAGATTTAGATTAGATTTTTATAGGAATTTAAATTTTGGGGAGTCTGACGATTCTCTAACTGTATCAGAATCCTTTTGTCTTGAGGTTATAAATGGATTGAATAAAGCGACAGTTCGAGATGTTGCAATGTTTATGAAGATTTCTCAACCCAATGCAGCTTATAAAATTTCCAATTTGGAAAATAAAGGATATATAACAAAAACTCAATCCCAAGAAGACAAGAGAGTTTTCTATTTGGATGTTACAGAAAAATATAAAGGATTTTTGGAGAAAAAAAATTCAGGAGTATTGGAACTCCTGGATAAGATAATGGAAAATCTATCGGATTCTGAGTTAAAATCTACAACAGAAGTTATTAGAAAGCTAAACGAGAATATTCCAGACGTAGAGGAGTCTTTTGAAAAATAATAAATTCTAAAGTTCTTAAAAAGATGTTATTTCCACCTGTTGAATATTTCTTAAAAAAACAATTACAGCTAACCCATTGGGTTAGCTGTTTTTCTTTACAGTTCTAAAGTTTTGATAATCTTTCCATTCTCAATATCGATTAGTTTGAAAACCCCATCTTCATACTTTGCAACGCTTCTAACTCCATCCTTAGGTAAAGTTGTGCTACCGGGATTTAATACCACAATTCCCTCATTTTTTTCTAAAACCTTAATGTGGGTATGGCCAGTTACAACT
>JAEZYW010000016.1 GCA_023418835.1 Bacillota bacterium
CCAGATCCTTCCGTTGTTCTAGACTCATCTCCCCTAGTAAATCTCTCCATTAACTCTTCTGGCGAAATATTCAATGGATATTTGGAGATGTTTTTTATCACCAACTTGACCCTATTGTCTACCTTAAACAAATCCACATAAACCCTAGTGTTTTCCAGTGCGTATTTGTAGATATTGGAAAATAGATTTTCTAGTATTCTCGAAGTTTGAGTTCCATCTAGTTCTATAATTACAGGTTCTTCTGGTCGATTTAAGTTAGTAGTGATGTTCTTTTCAGTTAATATGTCTTCCCATTCTCCATAAATTTGCTCGATTAATTGTCCCAAATCAATTTCTTCTATATTTAAATCTATATTTTTTGAAGATGCCTTACTCAAATCAAACAACCCTTCAATTAATTCTTTAAGGCGATGAGATTTTTCGTTAATGACTTTGGCATATTCTTTTATATTTTCCAGATTTTCATCTTCGTTTACTATCAATTCTGAATAGTTGATAATAGAAGTTAAAGGAGTTTTTAAATCGTGGCTCACATTTGTTATCAGCTCCGTCTTTAATCTTTCTGATTTTATCGCATCTTCAACTGCAGAGTCCAAGTTGTTTCTAACAGTATTTAAATTGTGGGCAAGGGTTCTAAACCTCGTATCATTTTCGTCTACCTTAACATCGTAGTAGCCTTCTGCTAAAAATTTCGATGCAGACTCGATTGCCTTTATATCTTCGAAATATTTCTTTAAAAAAGCTCCTATTGCCGTTACTAAAAGAACCCAAAGTATAAATACAAAGTTTTGTCTATAATCCACAAACCATCTAGTTCCCATAAATCCCAAAAGGATAAGGGAGCCGTAAATCAACAATGCATTTTTTTTCGAAGTTCCTTCCAAGTTGTTTGTAACTCCAATCACTCGATTCCTTCCTTTATTATAAACAGACTTCACAGCCCTATATAAAATTCCATTTTTAAATACAAAGGATCCAAAGCCTTTTTTGTAGATGGACTTCAAAGCATAAACTGTGTATAAAACGGCAATTCCTCCAAAGAAGATGGCAAGTATTAAAATTCCTAAAAGTAAACCTCTAAAATTATAAGTGTCAATCGAAGAGGATAACTCTACACCAAAAACTAGGAAAAATGACAAGATACCTGTCAAGATAATAACAATTTCTATTGGGAAATTGGAAATTGATTTATAGAATCCAGCTTCTTTTGCAGTTTCAAAGTCCGTAACAAATCCAAAGGCAACCACAATTAGTAATGCACCTGTAAAAACCATAAAACCAATTGGTATATAGTTGTCTTTTAAAATTTGCCTTTCCATATACTGATTTAGATTTGGAGAATTCACATCCATGACATAAGAAAAATCCAATTTTGTTATGCCGTTTGTACTGGGCTTAATTTCTGTGTAAACCGCTTTTATGGCTTCATTTAAATCTTTGTGAAGTTTGTATTCTTCCCCAGCTCCACTTCTGCTGATATTGTCCATTTTAAATGAATTTGTCGTCCAAGTACCGCTAGTTTTTACATTTCCTTCTTTAAATTTCATGGTGGAGGGATCAAATTTATAATCTTCCCCATAATTTTGTAAAAAAACCCAGTCGTTTGTGAGGTAGTTAACTCCGTAAATTGGTTCTTCATATCCGTCTATATTGCTTTTTACAAAGTACTCATATCTGGATCTATCAAAAAACTCTTCACGACTCTGAAAGTACTCGTACTCCCCGCTGACCTTTTGTGCTACAATGGTATTTGGTTGGGTTTTTTGGTAATCCTCCGTCATTGGATAATTAGTTATCTTTTCAGCCCTTATATAGTATTTCAGAAAATCCATTTCAGAATTAGCGTCATTATATAAAGACTCATCTACAAAGTTATGAAAACCCCAGTTTCTACCTTGAAATATATTATTATTTTTTATAAAGCCACTGACACTTATTAAATTTAATACCATGGCTCCTAACAAAGCCAATGACAATAAAAATAAAAGTACTCCCCTTGTAGAATATCTTATTTTATTATTTTCTGTCATTTTCTATCTCCTCCTAGTGGGATCCACAATTTTATAACCTAGTCCCCATGCAACTTGGAGGTATTGGGGTTTGTTTGGATTAATTTCAATTTTTTCTCTAATTCTTCTAATGTGAACCGTTACAGTCTTAGTTTCGATTGCAGGTTCATTCCACACTCTTTCGTAAATTTCTTCCACAGAAAATACTCTATCGGGATTTCTCATAAGCAACTCTAAAATTTTGTATTCAATAGAAGTTAAGTTCACTTCTTCCCCGTCCACTTTCACAGTTTTTCCCAGATTGTCTAAAACAATTGAGCCTATTTGAAGGATTTCATCAGAATCTCCTTTTTTCTTGTAAGAGTGAAATCTTCGAATGTTAGAGTTTACTCTAGCCATAAGCTCCAGTGGATTAAAGGGTTTTGTGATGTAATCATCTGCTCCAATGTCCAGTCCTATTATCTTATCGTAATCTTCAGATTTTGCAGATAAAATAATTATAGGAACATAAGAATGCTCCCTCAACTCTTGGATGGCTTCTTCCCCAGTCATATTAGGCATCATCAAGTCCATAATAACCAAGTCAATTTCTTCAGTTTTAAAAACCTCTATGGCTTCTTTGCCATCTTTTGCGTAAACTACTTCGTAGCCACCGTTTCTTAAATATATTCCAATAGAATCTCTAATAGCCTTATCGTCTTCTGCTACTAAAATTTTGTATTTTCCCATTTACTTACCTCCGAATATATAGTATCAAAAACATTCTAATAAACTTCTAAGCAGATATTACAAATTTTCTAAGAATATTTACTTAATTTCAAAACCTCTATTTCCTTTGCAAATATCTATCTCATAGACATCCCTAAACTCGTCTAAATTTTTCAAAGCCTCTTTTTGATAAAAATCAGAACTCATTTTTAATAAGTCCTTAAAGGGATATTCTCCCTCTTTATTTTCAATGGATTTGGATATGACAAATTGAGCAAAATTCACAGTTCCCAAAGCCCTTGGATCTTCCATTTTATCCGAATTGTTTATTGCACTTTTCAAATATTCTTTGGACTTTTCAAAATCTCTTTCCCTAAACTCAATTAAAGCTAAATAAGAATCTAAAACGGGAAGTTTCCAGAAGGATTTCCTCTCCTTATATTGCTCATTTGCCAAATTAAAATATTCTTTAGACTTTTTTATATCCAAAGTAAAATAGGCCTTTCCCATATTAAGATAAAAAATTGCAAGGCTAGAATAGGCACTTTTTCCTTTAGATAGACTTATGGCTTTTTCGTATTCACCAATGGAACCTATCAAATCCCTTTGGGCATACTTTAGCTCTCCTATATAATTGTAAGCCGCCGCTATATTTATTGCATACTTATTTGCCAAACTGTTTGTAATCTCAAAGGAAAAAATTGACTCCCTAAGGAATCTTTCCCCTTCTTCGTAATTTCCAAGCATCATATTATTTAAGCCCTTAAGCCTTAATAAAGCGCTAATCTCTTTGTGGTAGTTACTTTCCACTGCCAATTCAATGGAATCTTCCACAAACTTTTTCATCTCCAAAGGTTTATTTTTTTGAATGTTGTAAAATATCATCTGCTTATAACCCATTAGGATATAGTCTAGAATATTTAAATTCTTTGCCTTTCTGATTACAAATTCAATATCTTCTAAACCTTCTTTATACTTACCTTCCCTTATGTGATACCTTCCTTTAATGTAGAAAAATTTCAACTCCAACAAATCCACTTCTAGAGAATTGTTTTTATTTTTTATTAAACCTAAACTATCTTCCAGCTCTAAAAATAATTTATTTATTTCCAATTCAGATATGCTTCCACTTCTCCCGTCTTCTACAAATAAATCTAAAACAGGAAACATCTCATGGGAAAAGTTTAAATAGTAGTTTAAAATCTCCATTTGATATTTCAATACTTTTAAATCGTCACTTCCCATTTTAAAATGGTAAATTAAAGCTTTTAAAGAAGATAAGTCCTTATCCTCGTCCTTGTTTAATTCTTCTAAAGCATCTCCAATTCTCTTGTGATAGTGCTTTTTCTTTCCCTTGTACTGTTTGGAATATAGATAATCCTTGATTTTTCCGTGGCTAAATTTAAAAAGCTGGGTGTCATCTACTAAAACTTCTCTTAAAATCCTCTTTTTAATTAATTCATCAATTAACTTTATTATTTCGTCTAAATCTCTATCAGAAATTTTCTTAATTATTTCCACAAAAAAGCCCTCGGGAAAGAAACTAAAAAGCTCCACCAATTCCATATCCCTATCTTGGACAAAGGGAAATCTCCCTCTAATGGACTTTTCCATCTCCCAAGTCATTTCGCTTAATGGTTTTTTGGACTTTTGAATTTTTACTAACTCATTTAAAAAGAAAGGATTTCCTTCTGATTCCAAATACAATTTTTCGTATACTTCCCTTTCTTTAACTTCTGGGAGGGATGCTTCTAAAAAGTTGTAACTTTCTTCTTTGGAAAAATTTTTCAACTCTATGCCCTTTACTTTCCCATACCTTTCTAAGGTAGAGATGAATTTATCAGCTTCTAAATTTCCCTCGTCTCTGGCAGAAAAAACAAAAATGAAATCCCCTTGTATATGCAATATTAAATTAGACAATATCCTAAGGGATAAATTGTCCATCCACTGAATATCTTCAAAATTGATTACCAAACCTTTAGATAAATTTAGATTTTCAAAAAAATCCAAAAGTCTTTCTTCCAAATTAAATATTTCTGAATTTACTTCCTTTAATAAGTAGTAATCTTTTTGAATGTCTTTTATATAGTTAAATATCTTTTGAGCTTCTTCTTTCTCAAAAGTTTTAATCATTCTCTCAACGGCTTTTAAATCCCTTTTAGAATCCATTTGGTAGCAGTTGATTTTGATCTTGGTGTAGTCAAAGGGGAAATCTTCAAATACCCTTTTTAATAAAAAGGATTTCCCAATCCCCTCGTCTCCTTCTATATATAAAACATTTTTGTAATTGTCAGAACTGAAACTTTGAAAAAACTCATTTATCTCTGCGATTTCTTCTTCCCTGCCAAAATAAAATTTATATCCCTCTTGGGTTTCTTCTTTCCCAAGGTTAATCTTTTTCATGGAATCTCTGTAGAGTTTTTTTGTACTTTCGTCAGGTTCAACCCTTAACTCACTTTTTAAAATATTGTTCAAGGTCCCATAGGTTTCAATTACCTTGCTATTTCTTCCCGTCTTAAGATAAAACTCCATGAGGAGACGATAATTTTTTTCATCGTATTTGTCTATGTCGATGAGCTTTTGGATGTCAAACTCCACATCATCGTGATTTCCATTGGCAATGTCTTTGGAAATTTTTTCATAATAACTGGAGGTGTAAATTTCTTCCAGTCTGTCCCTTTGATTTCGCACCCAGTTTTCATATTCTTCGGAATTTTTTAAATAAAATCCCTTCAAAAATCCACCTTCGTAAAGGTGTAAATTTTTAATGGGATCCTTTTCAAAATCTTTAACGTCTAAATAAATGTCTAATTCCTCATTTAATTTTAAAATTGTGTTATTTGTGGAAATGATAAAATCCTTGTGGATCGTTTTTTTAGCGTGATAAAGGGCATTTCTCAAATTCTTTTTGGCAACTCTTTCGCTATCTTCTGGCCAAAGCAAACCTGCAACTTCGCTCCTAGAGACTGTATTGTTTAATAATATGTAATAAACAAAGGCGTCTATTTTTGAATATGAGAAAGAAACTTTTTCTCCGTTTTTAAAAATTTCAGGAACTCCAAATAACTTACACACTATCTTCATAATTTGACACCTTTCCTCAATCTTAGTTTATATCTATGTTTTTTATTATAAATTATCCTTATACACTAGTCAATTTAGAGGCTACAAAGAGTCTAATTTAATTTTTCGACGTTTATTAGTCGTTAGACTTCCCATTTTTACCCTTTCCTTCCTTTTATTATCTTAACCTTTTAAGTTGTAAAACGTTTTCACAGTAAAATTTTTAATAATCTATAATAGGTATTTTAAACTTATATTTGATGAATAAGTGATAAGATATGAATTGTAAGTTAAAACTGCGTTTTTATAAAATTTTTAATTTGGAGGGCGTAATGATTTTATTTAATCCTGTAGTAGTATCAGTTATCGTATTACTGGCGTTAGCGTTGCTCAAGTTCAATATCTTTTTAGCACTTATAATTTCAGCTATCGTTGGTGGAGCTTTAGCAGGAATGCCAATTTTTGCCGTAACTGAATATTTCTCACCTTTGGCAGTCATTCCTGGAATAACGGCAGACGGTTCTGTTCCAACTGTTATTGGAACTTTAGTAGGTGGAATGGGCGGAAATTCCGGTACAGCACTTAGTTATATAATGCTTGGGGCTTTTGCAGTTGCCTTAGCTCATTCAGGACTTGGAACGTTAATTTCAAGAAAACTTTCAAAAGCTTTATCTGGTAGAAGATTGTTTATGGTATTTTCACTGGCATTTATTGCTTGTTTTTCACAAAACTTAATACCAATACATATCGCTTTTATCCCGATTTTAATACCACCACTATTAAAATTGATGAACTCATTAAAATTAGATCGTAGAGCAGTTGCGGTGGCACTTACATTTGGTTTAAAGGCACCTTATATAGCACTGCCCCTTGGATTTGGAGCTATATTTAGAGATATCGTAGTTGCAGCTATAAACGACAATGGCGGAAATGTCACTCCAAATCAAGCCACATCAGTTATGTGGATAGGAGCGGCTGCAATGTTAGTTGGTCTTATTGGAATGGGATTTTATTATGGAACTAGAGACAGAGAGTATGAAGATCGTCCAATTATCGGTCAAGTAGATGATGAAAACGTTGAAGTTAAAATGAATAAGGAAGCTTGGGGAGCTTTAATAGCTGCCGTTGTAACAGCTGTTGCATCTATCTTAACTCAATCTCTTCCACTTTCAGCCCTTTTAGGTCTTCTTACAATGATAATAACTGGTTGTATAAAGATTGGACAACTAGACGAAATGATGGATGGCGGAATTAGAATGATGGGCTTTATCGCCTTTGTTATGTTAATAGCAGCAGGCTATGGAGCTGTAATTAGAGCGACTGGAGCTGTCGACACTTTAGTAGAAAGTGCAGTAGCATATATGCAAGGATCTAAGACTGTAGCGGCATTTGTTATGTTACTTATTGGATTATTGGTAACAATGGGAATCGGTTCGAGTTTCTCAACAATTCCAATTATAGCTGCTATATATGTTCCGTTAGCTATGAGACTTAACTTCTCACCTGCTTCAATAATTGTTTTGATAACAATAGCAGGAGCATTGGGAGACGCTGGTTCTCCAGCATCTGACTCTACATTGGGACCAACTTCTGGACTTAATGCCGACGGACAACACGACCACATTTGGGACACAACTGTTCCAACTTTCTTAGCTTTTAATATCCCACTTATAATCGGTGGAATTATAGCTACAATGATTTTAGGATAATATTTATATATTATAGAAGTAAGCAAAATAAAAACGCAGTTTTTTCAAATAGGAGGAAAAATGGAAAAAGTAATTATTAACGGAGAACATCTTACTCTAGAGGAAGTTGTTAAAGTAGCAAGGGAATATGCAGAAGTGGAAATCGATAGCGGCGCTATTGAAAAAATTAAAGCATCTAGAAAAGTAGTAGACGATATTGTAAAAGAAGAAAGAGTAGTCTACGGAGTAAACACAGGTTTCGGTTCCCTTTCTAAGGTGAGTATCTCTAAAGAAGACACTGTACAATTACAAGAAAATCTAATTAGAACTCACGCTGTTGGCTACGGAGATCCTCTAGAAGAAGACGAAGTCAGGGCGATAATGCTTATAAGAATAAATTCTCTAATCAAGGGAGTTTCCGCTATTAGAATGGAAACTATCGAAAAACTTTTAGAGATGTTAAATAAAAATGTAATTCCTTATATTCCATCCAAAGGATCTTTGGGAGCATCTGGAGATTTAGCACCCCTAAGCCATATGGTTTTACCACTTTTGGGATTGGGATACGCTTACTACGACGGAGAAGTTTACGAAGGAAAAGAGGCTATGGAAGCGGCAGGGATTGAAACTATTTCCCTAGCGGCAAAAGAAGGACTTGCCTTAATAAACGGCACAACAGTTATGACTGGTATTGGAGCTTTGGCTCTTAAAGACTCAATTGATCTTTTAAAACTTGCCGATATAGCAGGAGCATTGTCACTAGAAGCTCACAGAGGAATAATTGACGCTTTCTACGAAGAGTTACACGTTATCAGACCTCATAAGGGAAATCTAGCAACGGCAAAAAATATTAGAGAACTTACTAAAGACTCAACTTATATAACCCATACAGCTGAGATAAGAGTTCAAGATGCTTATTCTCTTAGATGTATGCCACAAGTTCACGGGGCAAACAAAGACTCCATAAAATTTGTTAAAGGAAGAGTTGATATAGAACTAAACTCAGCTACAGATAATCCAATTATTTTTGAAGACGGTCAAGTTATATCCGGCGGAAATTTCCACGGGGAAAATATGGCTCAAGCCTTCGATTTATTGGGAATAGCAGCTGCTGAAATAGGAAATATCTCTGAAAGAAGAGTTGAAAGATTAGTTAACGCACAACTTTCCGACTTCCCTTCTTTCCTAGTTAAAAATCCAGGACTAAACTCCGGATTTATGATCGCTCAATATTCAACGGCAGCTCTAGTTTCTGAAAATAAAGTTCTTGCTCACCCTGCAAGCGTGGACTCCATAACTTCTTGCGAAAACCAAGAGGACTTTGTATCCATGGGAACAATTGCAGCTAGAAAGGCAAAGGATATTGTAAACAATTCCAAGAGAGTTGTTGCAACTGAAATTATGGCAGCATGTCAAGCCATAGACTTTAGAAAAGACGAAGGTTTGAAATTAGGAGTGGGAACACAAGCAGCTTACGATTTAGTAAGAGAAAATATAGACTTTTTAGAAAACGACAAAGACGTAGAACTTTTTGACGAATTAGAAGTTGCTACAGATTTATTAGAAGACGGAAGTCTTTTAGACGTCGTTGAAAGTAAAGTTGAACTGGTTATCCAATAATTACTCGACAAAAAATAGATATTAAAATTTCCTAGGTAAAGTCAATCTTGATTTTTCCTAGGATTTTTTGTATTCAGCTGTTTTCTAGCTTTGCTATTACCTATTTTAACTGGGTATATATAATTTAGAGGTAATATCATGAAAAAATATAAGTTCACACTTCTATTGATTTTAAGTTTTGTCCTTATTTTTTCTGCTTGCAATCAAAAAGAAGAAAAAATAACGACAGAGCCTGAAAAAGAAGTAGAAGTTATAGAAGAACCAAAGGAAGACGATGGAGAATTATCAAAGGAATTTGATGCAATATACTCTAATGACGATATTACATTGAATCTCGTTAAATTTGTAGAAGAAAATATAAATAAAGTCCAGAGAAAAACGGGAACTGATTGGCTTTTAAAATTAGAAGACAGGCTTTTAGTTGAAAGAGAAGGTGTAATGAACTCGATTTTTGAAAAAGATGAAGAGGGAAAACTTCTAGAAATCGACGGCACTAGCAGATATTTTACCGAAGAAAAAGTTGAAGATATAGATAATCCTCAATTAAAAGAACTTGTGGAAAATACTTTAGCTTCATATTACAGACTCATAAATCTGGAGGGAAATTTCTACCCAATCTTGGATTATAAAAAGCTTTCCAAACACAATGAGTTTATCGACGAAGATTAGGAAAGTTCTTTGAAATAAAAGCCTTGGACTCTGAAAACCAGCCCTTCTCAGACGGGGGTAGGGTTATTTCCATTGAGGAGTTGCAAAGCAGAATTATTGAAATAGAAAAATATTTAAAACAATATCCAGAGGGACCTCGAAATGAAGAGTTAATCGAAGACTATTCCAACAAATTGTCGGGATATATGGGCGGACTTCCCAATACGCCAATTTTCAACAGCGAAGACTCTAAAATAAATCCTGAAGTCCTAGAAAGTTTTGAAAAAACCTCCCAAATGGAGGATTTAACAACTGGTAGGATCTTAAAAGAATATTTGGAAGAAATTGAAAATAAAAACTTCA
Source organism: Bacillota bacterium (assembly GCA_023418835.1). Taxonomy (GTDB): domain Bacteria; phylum Bacillota; class Clostridia; order Tissierellales; family Peptoniphilaceae; genus Neofamilia. Next base: position 10,100 of record JAEZYW010000016.1, read on the forward strand.
TTATAGACCAAGAGTTGTTAAGTCAAGTGGAGCATTATGTAGAAAAAGCTAAAGACGAAATAAAAAGCGTCAATTAAGATATTTGGAGAATGATATGATTAATAAATATTCCTTTGTGGAATGAAAATTCATTGAGGGAGAAAATATCCAAAAATTTAATTGGATAGAAATAACAGATCCTACAGAAGAGGATATTCAAAACATTACAAAAGCCTACAACATCCCTAGGGACTACCTTTACGATGTCAACGATCCCTACGAAGTCCCTAGGGTTGAAGGCTTGGAAGATAGTAGACCAAATCTCTTTATATTGAGTTATCCCATAAAAACTTCCGATTCTATATATCACACTAGGGTGGTTTCTGCCATTGTAATAGATGGAGTTGTGATAACCGTTCGAAACGAAGACTCCCCTATTTTTGAGGAAATAAAGTCCGATACCTTTTATAAGGTGAATGTGGAAGACAATATGGAAAATATCGTCATCGAACTTGCCTGGTTGATTTCTAGGCAATTTAACGACTACCTAAAGGATTTAGACTACCGAATTCGAGACATAGAATACCAAATAAAAAACACAACGAGGACTGAATTTTTACACGATATGATTGAAATTCAAAGAAGTCTTATCCACTTTAGGACGGGTATAAAAGAAAATGGCAATGTCATTGAAAGCATTTTCGATTTGGATTTAGATATCGATACTAAAGAAGAATCTTCCCTTCTCCACGACTTGCAAATAGAAAATAAACAAGCCCAAATAACGGTAGACAAATCTGTGGATATGTTGGAAAATTTATCCGATTTATATTCAAACGTCATTAGCAATAATTTAAATACCGTTGTTAAGGGGCTTACTTCTATTACAATAGTCCTCACCGTTCCTACGATTATAGGCGGTCTTTGGGGAATGAACACGAAACTTCCAATAGAAGATCATCCATTTGCTTTTTGGTATCTCCTTGGCTTTACAATTTTAGTTAGCCTTATTATAATTTACATTTTGAAGAAAAAGGATTATTTATAAAATTATTGTGATATTTAATTTTTAGATTGATATTTTTGATTATTTTTATTTAAAACGTGGTATAATTAAGTATAAGTTTTAATCAAATGATTTTTATAAGGAAAGGGATAAAATTGAAAATACAAGAAAAATTAAATACAATACCAATATTTTTTAAGGCTTTAAGAAGTAAAGAAACTCCCCTATTAGCTAAGGGATTGGTTTTAATGTCTATCGCCTATGTGGTTTTACCTGCAGACATTATAACTGATTTTGTTCCAATAGTTGGAGTTTTAGACGACGCCATCGTTTTGCCATTTTTATTATATTTGGCTAGCAAAATGATACCAGATTTAAATTCGGATAATCAAAAGTTAGAAGCATAAGTGCATAAAATTTAAAACGCCTGTTATGCCGATTTATAAAAATAGAGCTTATTCTAGTTTATCTAGTCTAAGCTCTATTTTACATAAAATATATTAGGGGTAATAATTATCAAATTTCTTTATTTACTACTTTATTTTCTGAACTGCATTTTCCAGAAACTGGGCAGTTTGAGCAACTACTACATCCGCCCTTGTGTTTTTTTGTACTTTTAATTGCAAATACTATTGCAACCAAGATTATTCCTATAATTATATAATCAATCATTTATTTCACCTTAAGAAACTGCTCTTTTTGCTATATAATCCTTTTCGAGTTTTCTCTTTGGTCTAACCATTAAAAAGATGTATACTGCTAAAATAGCCAAAGCGACATAGGTCCAGCCGTTTAC
>JAEZYW010000125.1 GCA_023418835.1 Bacillota bacterium
GACTTGAGAGCTCTAGGAGTGGACGGATATTCAATATCTGCTCACAAAATTCATGGACCTAAAGGAATTGGAGCCTTATATTTAAAGGATGGAATTTCAATATCCCCATTATTTTACGGAGGAAATCAAGAAAAAGGGATGAGATCTGGTACAGAAAACACTCCTGGGATTTTAGGTTTTGGAAAAGCCGTAGAAATTCTTTCAAAAAATTTTGATAAAGAGGAAGAAACAAAGAAGAAGTTAAGAAATTTGATTTTGGAGATTTTAAAAAGGGACTTTAAAGATTTTGAGGTGAATACTCCTTTGGATAACAGTCCCAATTCGATATTAAATGTGAGTTTCTTGCACACAAAAGGGGAGGTTATTCTCCACTATTTGGAGCAAGATGAAATATATATTAGCACGACATCTGCTTGCAGTAGTAATAGAAAATCCCAGTCTAATTTAGAAAAATTAGGAAAATCTGTGGAGATTTGTGACGGTGCTATCAGAATCTGTTTAAGTTATGAAAATACAGAAGATGATATTATTAAATTCATGGATAAATTAAATTTTGCAGTAGAAGACATTAGAAAGATTACGATGAGGAAAAGATGAGAGAAGTTATATCAATAAGTGCTGGAGAAATAGTATTAAAGGGAAAGAATAGAAAATATTTTGAAAATGCTTTGATTTCCAAAATCAGAAGGGCTTTGGAAGATTTGGAAATAGAAAAAGTTTATAAAGAGATAGGAAAAATCTATGTAGAATGTCAAGAAGAGGACATAGAAGAAGCTATTTCTAGAATTAAAAATGTATTTGGAATTGTATACGTCAGTAGAGTTGTAAGGACAGAAAAAAATATTGAGGACATTGAAAAAGCTATTGATAAAGTTCTCAGTTGGAAAGATACTACAAGTGAGTTTACTTTTAAAATAATATCTTCTAGAGCAGATAAAGATTACCCCTTAAAGAGTCCTGAGTTGAACCAAAAATTTGGTGGATATGTGTTAAAGAATTTTGAAAATGCAAAGGTTGATGTCCACAATCCCAAATATCCAATTTATTTGGAAATCAGAACATACGCATATGTATATACCGATAGAGTTATGGGATTAGGTGGCATGCCTATGGGAACTAATGGCAAGGGATTAGTTTTGTTATCTGGAGGAATTGATAGTCCTGTTGCCGCTTTTATGATGGCTAGGCGTGGTTTAGAAATCAATGCAGTACATTACCATTCCTATCCTTACACATCAGATAGGGCAGAGGAGAAGGTCTTGGATTTGGCTAAAATCGTTTCTAGATATTCAGGACCAATGAAAGTTTTTTCTGTGAATATTTTAGAAATACAAAGGGCAATTGCCTCTAATTGCCACGAAAATAACATAACTATCATATCAAGGAAGTTTATGATGCGAATAGCAGAAAGGATTTCAAAATTAAATAAATTTGATGCATTAATAACAGGTGATAATCTAGGCCAAGTTGCCAGCCAGACTATTAAAGCCATGAAAATAATAGATAAAACTACAGATATGTTAGTATTCAGACCTTTAATTAGTATGGATAAAACTCAAATTATAAAAATATCCGAGGACATAGGCTCATATGAGACGTCGATTTTACCTTTCGATGATTGCTGTACAATTTTTGCGCCTAAACATCCTAATTTAAATCCTACTGAAGAGGCAATTAACAAGGAAGAAGAAAAGTTGGATATAGAAGGGTTGGTAAGTAGAGCCGTTGAGTCAGCTAAAATTATAGAGATTGAATAAATAGATGTAATTTGGAGGTAAATATGAAAAGCTTTTTGAAATTTATTTTCAAAGTGCTATTGGGAATTTTGATAGTTCTTTTACTATTTGGTGTGGGAGTAATAGGAGTTAGACAATACAATATTAAAAAATACGATTCATATGGGGAAAATGACAACAAAGAATTTTCCGAACCGACAAACTTGTCTCATTATGATGTTAATCTAGAAGGCGTTGACGTGGAGAGAATAGAAGGGAATTATTTAAATGGATTCCACTTAAAGCCTGATCTAAAGAAATTTAAAGGGGTCGTCATAACCTTTGGAGGATCTGAAGGATCTCCTAATTATGCATTAGCTAAAGATCTAGCAACGTCTGGTTATGAGGTTTTATCACTATTTTACTTTGGAATGGAAAATCAACAAAAAGAACTTGTAAGAGTACCTTTGGATTTTTTTGAAGAAGTTTTAGAGTATATAGGTGAGAATATTGATGATGGCGAAGAAATTACTTTAATTGGAGTTTCTAAAGGCGCGGAACTTTCCCTTAATTTGGCAGTTCGATATTCAGAAATTGACAATTTAATTTTAATATCTCCAGGAGAATATTCCTATCCAGGCTTAATTTATAGTTCAAATGAAACAGAAACCACAAATGAAATTCAATCTTCCTGGACATATAAGGGGGAAGAAGTCCTTTTATAAGCTTTGAATCGGGAGATATAAAGACGGGTCTAAGAATGTTTTACGATATAATTACTTATAGCCCACTGTCTTTCAGAGGGGCTTATGAATCTTCTGCCAATAAAGCACAAAACCAGGAAGAAGCAAGAATAAAAGTAGAAAATACGGATGCCAACATATTGCTCATAGCTGGAACAGATGATTTGATGTGGCAATCAGAAGTCGCTGCTGAGAATATTTATAATAAGAGACCAGAAAAAACAGAAAAACTTATTTACCAAGGAGCAGGTCATATCTTTTCTACAGACAGATATATTTATAGTGATGATATGGTTTTAGCAATGGGTGGAAATAAAGATATAAATGAAGAAGCTAGAATTGACAGCGATAAAATTATAATGGAAAGGCTGTCCCAGTGGCATAGATAGAAATAAAAAAGTCAACATCTTTTACAGATGCTGACTTTTTCTTTTGTATAAGAAAACCCCCAGTTAGACTGGGGGTTCAGTATAGCTTCAGCGATGATAACCAAACAAAATACCTCAATGATATAATAAATTTGCGGTCTGCTAACTGCAAAATAAAAATCAAAGAGGTATTGAATGACATCGTTAAATGACACTCATAGTTTATCACATACTAAATGGAATAGTAAATATCACGTAGTATTTGCGCCAAAATACAGAAGAAAAGAATTTTATGGATCAAAAAGATTAGAAATAGGGGCAATATTAAGAGAATTATGTAGCTGGAAAGAAGTAAATATTATAGAAGCAGAAGTTGTCCAGATCATATTCATATGTTATTGGAAATACCACCAAAAATATCGGTATCAAGCTTCATGGGTTTTTTGAAAGGTAAAAGTAGCATAATGATATATGAAAGGTGGGGGAATTTAAAGTACAAATATAGGGGGAGACAATTTTGGTGTAGAGGTTATTATGTAGATACGGCAGGTAAAAATGCAAAGAAAATAGAAGAATATATTAGAAATCAACTTAAGACAGATCAATTAAGTGAGCAATTAGCATTTGATGTAGTTGACCCTTTTAAAGGGTAGCAAGTAAAGTTTGCAAGTGGCAGATCGACTAACGCCTTTAAGGCGTGGCTTGTAATGCAGGCCCTTTGGGCCGCATGTGAAAAACCCCCGGCTATGCCGGGGGATGATTATTTTGTCAAATATTATTGAACCAAGTCAAATGCTGATTGTGGAACATAGATTGTCTTTGTGTTGAAAATTACTAGTCCTCCAAGATCCACTTTCTCACCATTTACAATTGCATAGTTTTTAGAAATTGGTAAAATTATTTCTTGTTCACCTTTTACAACTTTTACTTCGTGGTTTGTGTCTTCTGAGTAGTTGAACTCAATTTTAGCACCTTTTGCTTCAAATCCTTCTCTTGCTTGTTTGTAAAGAGTTGAAGTAAGAGAGTTAAGGTCTAAATTTAATATGCTAGCAACATATTTTCCAATTTCGTTATTGTGAATGGTTCCAGATAGAACTTTTGCATTTGGATCAGTAGAGTAGCAATATAGAGCAACGTCTCCACCAACGTGACCGTTTGTAGTCCATCCAATATTAGATCTATCAGAAATGATAGTACCTACTGCTCCTTGAACGTCTTTAGCTTCTTTGATGGAATTTATTTCTGCTTCAGTTAAGTCAGTAATTCCATAAGCGTCTTACATAACAGCGGCAATATTAGTTCTGTTTTCATCTAGTTTAGCTGCTACACCTTCACCAGTAAGTTTAGCATTTTTTATTATATGAGTGAAAGATTCCAATGGAGCTTTATCATATCCAGATGATATTTGTCTGTGACCAACTGTAAGTCCGCCAGTACCGTGGTCAGATGCAACGATGATTACAGTATCTTTATTTTTGTCAGCAAAATCTTTTGCAACTTTAACTGCAGCGTCAAAAGCTAAAACATCTGATTTTACTCCAACAGGGTCATTAGCATGAGCTGCCCAGTCTACTTTAGAACCTTCAACCATAAGGAAGAATCCTTTTTCGTTTTTAGATAAAACTTCAAGTGCTTTTTCTGTCATTTCTGCAAGAGATGGCTCTTTTGAAGGATCTCTATCTATGTCATAAGCCATAGCTGATTCTGCGAACATTCCCCAAAGCTTGTCTCCTGTAGAAGATTTCATTGCTTCAGGAGTTGTTACATAATCGTAACCTAATTCTTTAATTACTGAAATTAAGTCTTCTCCGTCTTTTCTAACACTTGGATCTAGATGTTTGCTTCCAGCTCCTAAAACTACTTCCAAACCTTGGTAAACTTGTTGTTCAGCTAAATCTTCGTAGTTATTTCTATTTGGGTTGTGAGCTGTGTAGTCAGCAGGAGTAGCGTGTTGAACGTTAGAAGTAGAAATAATACCAGTTGATTTGCCAGCTCTTTCAGCGCCTTCTACAACCGTAGCGATTGGCATCATAGCTTTTGATGAATCAAATTCTGCACCAGGCATTCCTCCTTGTGCTGGGTAAGTACCTACATATGGAGATTGAGACTTTTGTCCAGTTGCCATAGCTGTTCCTGCAGGAGCAGAGTCAGCAATTGGAGTATTTGAGTTGTTAGTCTTAACCAAACCAGTTGCCATTGAATCCATTGTCAATTTGAAATCATCTGTCATCCATCTTGACATTGTAGATGACTCGATGTTCATTCCATCAGGAATCATCATAATCACATTTTTTGCACTACCGTAATTACCTTCAGCTGCCATTGCAAAAGAAGGTATCATTATGACAAAAACTAAAACTAATGCCATAATTCTTTTGAAATTCTTCATTCTGAAATTCCTCCTAGAGTTTTATTTTCAAACTAACTATAATTTAAATATGTAAACTCTAGGATATAGATTTGTTAAAAACATATAAATTATTTTAAATCCGGGAATTTATCAGGAGTTTAAATTTAATATTAAAAGTAGTATAATGTAAATATTAATTATACTATGAAGGTACAGATGAAAAAGAAAATAATACCAGTAATTCAAATTCTTTTAGTTCTAATCATTTTGTATTCATCCTATCGAATTTTTGATTATTATAAAACCAATAAGGATCACGATAATAAACAAGCAGAAATAATAAATGTTTCAAAAGAATGGGAAGAAAAAGTTGAAAAGGAAATGGAAGTTTCCACAGAAAAAGGATTGCCAGAACCGACAGAAGATGAGTTAGCAAGCTCAAGGATAAGTCATCTTCAAAGTGAGTATAAAAATGTAATTGGATGGATTAAAATCCCTGGGACAAATATAGACTATCCCTTTGTCAAAGGAGAAGACAATGAGTATTTTTTAGATCACGATTACAAAGGCGATTATAACGTGTTTGGGGCTGTATTTATGGAAATGGATAATGCCATGGACTTTTCTGATCAAAATACAATTCTATACGGCCACAATATTCGAACAGGAAAATTTTTCCACGAGTTGACAAAAAAGTATAGGGATAAAGAATTTGTAAAAGAAAATCCAATTATAGAAATTAGTCATCTTGGAGGTCTAAATCGATACGAAATTTTTGCAGTCTATTCTGCAGATCCAATGGAGAAATTCCGAAGCCCTAATTATACCGACGAAGAATTGGAAAAGCTAGAGGATAGAATTATTTCAAAAAATGAAATAGAGGGAACCACTCCAGAAGAATTTAAAGACATTTTAACTCTTCAAACTTGTTTAGACAACGATAAGAGATTAGTTATTCATGCAAAAAAGATAAATGAAAATTAAATATTTACAATTAAATTTTAATGTGAAAAATTTTTCACATAGTTATTTTAATCATAGGAAGGGTAAAGACAGTAGTATTGGAGGATGAGTTAATGCTATTGTCTTTTTCGCATTTAGTAATTATTTTTGTAATATACAGTATATTAGGTTGGATTATAGAGGCTCTTTTAGAGGCTTTAATTAATAGTAGATTTTTAAATAGGGGTTTGTTATTTGGATCTTGGATGCCCACTTATGGAATAGGGACAGTGATAATTTTGGTAATTTCCCGTTTATTAATAGATTTCCCTATTTTAGTTTTTCTTAGTTCGGCACTTATCGGTACATTGATATACAATTTAATGGGGTTACTTTTAGAAAAAACCTTTTTTACTCATTTGTCAGAGTATTATAAGGGATTTGATAAGGAAAAGAAGAAAGTTTTAATTCATGGTATTTTACAAGGTTTTTTTGGAGTGGCTATTGTATATGGAATCCATCCTAAAATTACATATGTTTTTGTAAGATTTATAATTGAAAATTCAAGACTATTATCTGGAATTTTATTTACTGTAATGGGTTTTGACTTTATGAATTCTATATCTTCTATATCTAATATGAACAATAAAATTGAAGAAATGAGAAGATTACTATTAGAATTGGAAGAATTAAATTTTAGTTGGTATGACAGTACTGACAAAGTAGAAAGCATAAACAGATTGAGAGAAATTGTTAATAGTGAAGAATCTGTTACAAGTCATGAGGTAGAAAAAGCCATCTATGGAAGGATTCAAACCCTTAGAACTCAATTTTTTAGAACTTCTAGGATAATAAAGGCATATCCCAATATTAAGATAAAAGGATATGAAGAAGAATTTAAAATTCTGAATTTAGATGAAGATTTAAGACGTGAAATATTAAAAGATAAACTTCCCAAGCCAGTATCAACACTTTGGACAGATACAGAAGATGCTTGGTCGACCCTTTCTTTTGAAAAGTTGGTTTGGATATTTACAGTTTCCTCTGTCGCAGGATATATAGTCGAGAGAATCTATGCATTTGTGTATCACGGGCCATTGGAAAGCAGGCAGGGATTATTGTACGGACCTTTTAGTCCAGTTTATGGAATTGGAGCATTGGCCTTAACTATTACAATCTTGCCAATTATGAAAGAAAAAAACTTTCAAATATTTATATCTGGCGGGATAATTGGGGGACTTTTGGAGGCGGTTTTGAGTTATCTCCAAGAGATTGCATTTGGATCCGTGTCTTGGGATTATTCAGGTCAACCTTTTTCAATTTTAGGAGGCAGAACTAGCCTGAGATATATGGTTTTTTGGGGATTTTTGAGTATTTTTTATATTAGAAAAATTTACCCTTGGATAAAGGAATTTGTAGATAAATTGTTATCTAAGTTCAAAAGAATAGTTACAATAGCCTGGACAATACTTTTGTCAATAAATATTATCTTGAGTTCCTTTGCTGTATATAGGTGGAGTGAAAGGTTAGTAGGAGAGCCACCATCAAATCAAATGGAATCTTGGATAGACAAAACATATCCTGATAATATAATGGAAGAAGTGTATGCCAACATGACTTTTAGATAAAAAAGAGCCTTTGACAAGTCGACAGTAAGTCTACTATCTTGTCTAGGCTCTTTTTATTTACATAACTTTTAATTATGAGCTATTTTATTTTAAGCTGCAGGTTTTATAGCTAAGCTATCTAAAAGTTCGCTAAGTGCGTATAAAACTTTTGCAAGTTCTGCTCTTGTCGCATTTCCTTGTGGATCGAAAATATTGTCTAATTTACCTTCCATAATTTTTGCAACTACTACAGCATCTACACTTGATTGTGCAAATTCTGAAATGTCACCTTCATCTGCAAAATCTGGTGGCATTATTTGGATTAAAACGACTTCTTTATATCTTAAATAATTTGCTAAGATAACTGCCATTTCTTCTCTGGTCAAGTCTTCATTTGGCTTAAATTCTTCTTCAGCTTCTAGAGCGATTTTGTTTTCTACAGCCCAATTAATGGATTTTTCGTACCAATCTCCGTTTTCAACGTCTTTAAATTCAGCTTCAGATTTTGCTGCCTTTTCGCCGTTTAGTCTGTGTAGAGTTGTCAATAACATAGCCCTTGTAATCTTAGTATCTGGTTCAAAACTGTCTTCTTTAATTTCGGTAAAGATTCCAGCATCAGCCATAGCTAAGATATATTTTCTAGCCCAGTGACCTTTAATGTCGTTATATCTTTCTTCTCCAGCTGGTTTTTCACCTACAGTTACTCTACCTTCGACTTTTGGATTCACAGTTTCTTTGCCTTCAATATACTTAGCTAAAACTTCAGAAAGCAATGGATATTCAGATATTTTTTCGCCTTTTTTAAACATTTCGTATCCGTCTCCGCCAACTGCCATAAAGTCGTTAGTGACTAACTTATAAGTCTTATTAAGATCTAAGTCTTCTTCTCCAACTTTAACGTCAAAAACTCTTTCTCCAGC
>JAEZYW010000080.1 GCA_023418835.1 Bacillota bacterium
ACCATATGGAGGGGCATATTTCTGCAAATTATTTAAATACAGATTTAGAACCCCCCTTTATTTCTTTAGTTGTATCGGGAGGTCACACCTATTTAATAATAGTAAGGGATGAATTAAAATTTGAGGTTGTAGGAAGAACAAAAGACGATGCCGCTGGAGAAGCCTTTGACAAAGTGGCAAGAACTCTTGGATTAGAATATCCAGGAGGACCATATATAGATAAATACGCAAAAATTGGAAAAGCTTCACTTGAATTTCCTAGAGTGATGTTAAAAGAAGACAATTACGATTTCAGCTTTAGCGGATTAAAAACTGCCGTTTTGAATTATATCAACTCTCAAAAGATGAAAAATGAAGAGATAGTCATTGAAGATGTGGCAAAAAGCTTTCAAGATGCCGTATTAGATGTGTTAGTTGGAAAGACAATGAAACTTTCTCAAGAAACCGGCATTACAAAAATTGCAGTTTCAGGTGGAGTTTCTGCCAATGACGGTTTGAGGGAAAGATTTCAAGAATTAGAAAACAGGGGAATTATTAGAGTTTATTTTCCCAACAAGACCCTTTCAACAGATAACGCAGCCATGATAGCAGGCGCTGCCTATTTTCAATATTTAAGAGAAGGGGAAACTCCTTTTTCTATAAAAGCGGTGGCAAATTTAGGATTATAATAAAAAAACCTACTTTGGAATAACTATAAAATAATAGTTTGTCCTAGTAGGTTTTTAATTTAACTCCATCCAGTCGTCGTAGAGCTCTTCTAATCTATTGGAAATTTCATCTCTATAAGTGCTAAGTTCCAATATCTTTTCGTAGTCCTTTGAGACTTGGGGATTTGCCATAGTTTGATCTATACTTTCAATTTCTTCTTCTAATTCACTAATCATTTCTTCTAATTTTTCCAGCTGTTGACGGATTTTTCTTTGGGCTCTAATTTTTTCTCTTTCTTCTTTTTGTATAGCCCGCCTTTCTGTTAGGGTCATTGCCCTCTCTTCTTCAGGTGGAGATTCCAATTCTTCTTTCTTTTGATCGTAGTAACTGTAGTTTCCTAAAAATTCGTTCATAGAATCCCTTTCCATCTCCCAAATTTTATTGGCAAAATTATTTAAAAAGTATCTATCATGGGATATGGAAATCACAGTGCCATCGTAATCCTTTAAGGCTTTTTCTAAAATTTCCTTGGAATCTATATCCAGATGGTTTGTAGGTTCGTCCATTAATAAAACATTTGAATCAGAAAGCATTAATTTCAACAGAGAAACTCGAGCTTTTTCTCCTCCACTTAAAAGTTTAATTTCTTTTAATATGTCATCTCCAATGAACATCATTTTTGCAAGGTAAGATCTAATCTCAAAGTGGGTCAATTTAGGATATGCATCCCAAATTTCTTCTATAATAGAATTATCTGGATTAAGATGACTCATTTCTTGATCAAAATATCCAATCCTGACATTGGTGCCAATTCTCAAATCCCCACTGTAATCAGAAATTTTTCCACTGATAATCTTAAATAGAGTGGATTTTCCTACGCCATTTTCTCCCACGATCCCAATTCTATCTCCTCTAAAGGAACTAAAATTTATATTTTTAAAAACCAAATTATCTCCAAAAGATTTTGAAAGATTTTCCGCGATGTAAATCTCGTTTCCCGGTTTGATATTAGTTTTAAATCTAATCCTTGCAGTTTTATTTACCTTTACAGGGTCTATAGTCTCTATTTTTTCCAATTGTTTGAGCCTACTTTGACCTTGACGAATTGCTTTTTCTCGACCTACACTTAAAAACCGTTCAATTATTTTCTTTTCTCTTTCGATTTCTCTTTGCTGATTTTCGTATTGTTTTTTACGAATCTCCAAATCCTTCTCTCTAAGGCGGGAAAACTTAGTGTAATTTCCGTCATATGGAAAAATTTCATGGTGTTCCAATAGAAATATTCTATTTACCACATTATCTAAAAAGAATCTATCGTGACTTACTACCATAAAAGTTCCCTTATAATCTCTTAAATATCTCTCTAACCAAGTAATAGATTTAATATCTAGGTGGTTAGTAGGTTCGTCTAAAAACATAAAATTTGGATTAGAAAGGAGAAGTTTTGCCAAGTTGACTCTGGATTTTTGTCCTCCACTGAGATTGTTTACAATTTTATCAAAATCATCTTCATTAAAGCCAAGGCCTTTTAAAACCCCTTTTACTCTAGAATTTACCGAAGGTCCTTCCAGCTGTATATATTTTTCTGAAAGTCTACCATAGCTTTCTAAAAGTTTATTAGCATCTGGAGATTCTTTTGTAATCTTACTTATCTCCATTTCTAAATTTCTCATCTCATTTTCCATATCAAAAATATGGCGAAAAATCTCTAAACACTCATCTAGTATAGATTTGTCACTGGAAATCTTAGTATATTGCTTTAAATAATTTGGATTTACGTCTTTTTGGAAATAAATTTCTCCATCATCTGGTTGCATTTCTCCATATAATACGTTTAACAAAGTCGTCTTACCGCTACCATTGTTACCTATAAGTCCAATTTTTTCTCCTTCTTCTATATGAAAATTAACCCCTTTAAAAACGGGGTCGTAAATAAAAAATTTGCTGAGATTTCTCACACTTAATATAGCCATGTTTTTCCTCCAAATACATTTTAACAAATAAGTTGAGAATTTAAAATCTAATTTGTAAGATATATAATAAACTATTATTTTGAAAATTTACTAAACTTTGTGATATAATAATTTTAACAAGAATCTATTGGAGTGATTATATGTCAGAAAAAAAAGTATCGATAGCAGTCATTAGACGTTTACCGAAATACCTAAGATATTTAGAAGAACTTGAAGAATCAGGGGTTAAAGGCATTTCATCCCAAGAACTTAGTGAACTAACTGGATTTACCGCTTCTCAAATTCGACAAGATTTTAATAATTTTGGAGGCTTCGGTCAACAAGGTTTTGGTTATAACGTAAAAAGCTTAAAAGAGAATATTGGGAAAATTGTTGGAGAAGATATGACGAAAAATGCTGTCATAGTCGGTGCCGGCAATTTAGGTAAGACTATCGCAAAGTATCCAGGTTTTAGGGATGCCGGTTTAAATATTACGGGGATATTTGACAGGAATCCTAACAATATCGGGTTAGACATTGACGGTACAGAAATTCAAGATATCAAAAGACTTGAAAACTTTCTAAAAAATAAGAAAATCCACATTGGTATAATTACAGTGGATAAAGAAGGGGCACAAAAAATTGCAGATACTTATGTGAAATATGGAATAACAGGAATTTGGAATTTCGCACCTATTGATCTAGAGTTGCCAGAAAATGTTTTTGTAGAAAATGTCAGATTGACAGAGAGTTTATTAGTACTATCATATTTTTTAAAAAATAAGTAGAATTAGTTGAGGCGAAGTTTAAAAACTTTGCCTTTTTTGGAGATTAAATTGGAATTAGATATAGAAAAAAATCAAATAATTTTAAAAAATCAAGAATCCTTCGACCCTGAACACATCTTTGAATGCGGACAAGCATTTAGGTGGGAAAGGGAAGAAGACGAAAGTTATACTGCAATTGCCCATGGTAAGGTTATTAACGTTAAAAAGAACGGGCAAGACATAAAAATAAACAATTCGAATGAAGAGGATTTTTATAATATATGGAACAATTACTTTGACTTAGAAACGGATTACAAAAAAATTCAAAGCACTTTTAACGACGATGAGGTTATGAAAAGTGCAATTGAGTACGGAGAAGGGATTAGGGTATTAAATCAAGACCCCTTTGAAACCACTATATCATTTATGGTTTCTGCCAATAATAGAATTCCTCAGATAAAGAAATCTATTGATCTAATATCTAAGTATTACGGGGAAAAAATTGGAGAATATAACGGAAAGGAATATTACTCTTTTCCAACTCCAGAATCCTTGGCCAATGCTAAACCAGAAGATTTAAGGGAATACTGTAGAGTTGGATTTAGAGACAAAAGGATTGTAGATACTTCCAAGTTAATTAGCCAAGGAACTTATGACTTGGAAGCCTTTATGGAAATGGAAAGAGACGAGATAAGAAAAATTCTTATTGAGATGCCTGGAATCGGTCCAAAAATAGCCGATTGTATTTTATTATTTGCTTTTAAGAAAAAAGATTCTTTTCCAGTAGACGTTTGGATAAAAAGGGTCATGGAGACTTTATATTTTGGTAAAGAAGTCAATAAGAATCTAGTTAGCGATCTGGGAAGGGAAAAGTTTGGAAAATACGCAGGAGTGGCTCAGCAATATTTGTTTTATTATGGTAGAGAAAATGCCATTGGAAAACAAAAGTGAAAAAATAGTGAAAGAAAAAATTTCTTTATAATTATTGATTAAAATAATTAAAGAAGGTAATATATATACTAGGATTAGCACTCATAAAGGTTGAGTGCTAACATTATGAAAAAAATAGAATTTGAAAGGAAGGTCATTATGAATTTAAAGCCAATCGGTGACAAAATTATCGTTAAAAAAGTAAAAGCTGAAGAGAAGACTGTTGGAGGAATTGTACTTCCAGACTCTGCAAAAGAAGCTCCACAATACGCTGAAGTTGTGGCAATAGGACCAGATATTTTAGCAGATGAAGACAAAAAAGAACAAGTAAAAATTGGAGATAAAGTCGTATATACAAAATATGCTGGAACTGAAGTAAAAATTGACGATGAAGAATTAATTATTTGCAAACTAACTGATTTACTTGCAATAGTAGAATAATTTTAGGAGGATATAAT
>JAEZYW010000047.1 GCA_023418835.1 Bacillota bacterium
GTAAATTTACAATAAAATTGTTAAAATAAAGGGCAATCCAGTTCAACATAATTGTCGAAATAACTTCGTGGATTCCAAATTTGCTTTTTAAAACGCCAGCTACTGAACCCCAAATTCCCCCTACTAAAAAGGCAAGTCCAAGTATTACAATTGGATGAACCACAGAAGGAAGGGGAAGATAGTAGCCTGCTAAAGCTCCAGTTAAAGCTCCCAAAACAAATTGCCCTTCTATTCCTATATTGAATAATCCCGCTTGGGATGTAAAAGAAAAGGCAAGTCCTGTAAATATTAATGGTACAGCATTTACGACGACTTGGGACATATTTTTAGGTTTGGTTATAATCTCTTTTACCATTATTCCATAAGATTCAATGGGATTAAAACCTGCCATAATAAATACAAACGCCCCTACGATAACCCCTAAAAGTATTGCTAATACAATGGCAACAATAGGTTTTCTTAAAATGTTATTTAGCTTCATCTAAAGTACCCCCTGCCATTAATAATCCTATTTCTTGATCCGTTGTTTCGTTAGGATCTAACTCTGCAACGTTTTGTCCGTCATACATTACTATTATTCTATCTGCTAAGGCAAAAACCTCCTCTAGTTCTAGGGAAACTAAAAGTATAGCTTTACCTTGATCTCTCTGAGTTAAAAGGGCTTCATAGACCGAATGAATTGCTCCAACGTCCAAACCTCTTGTGGGTTGGCACGCAATTAAAATATCAGGGTTTTGGTCGATTTCTCTGGCAATTATTACTTTTTGTTGATTACCGCCAGAAAGATTTCTCGCTTTTATTTTAGTAGAATTTTTAGGCCTTATATCAAATTCTTCTATTTTTTCGTCAGAATACTCAAATATCTTTTGCCATTTAAGTATTCCATCTTTTGAAAATCTGTCTTGATTGTAAGACTCTAAAATAAAATTCTCAGCTACTGTAAAGTCTAGGACTAAGCCTCTTTTATGTCTATCTTCGTGGATTGTAGCAATACCAGCTTCTCTAACATTATAGGGACTTTGGTTTACAATATTTTTACCATTTATTAAAACCTCTCCCTTTTCAGATTTTACAAGTCCGGTAATTGCTTCAATTAATTCTGACTGTCCGTTACCACTTATCCCTGCAATTGCAACAATTTCTCCCTTTCTAACGTTAAATGAAAAATCTTTTACTACATAAACACCCCTAGGGTCTTTTACAGTCAATCCTTTTACGTTTAATACTTCCTCTTCGACTTTGGCAGGTGCCTTATTTACATCTAAGTCTATATCATATCCTACCATCATGCTAGCTAACTGATTTTCAGAAACATTAGAAACTTTTACTGTTCCAACTTCTTTTCCTTGGCGAAGTACAGTACAGTATTCGGCTATAGCTTTAATTTCTTTAAGTTTGTGGGTGATGATTATTATTGTCTTCCCATCATCAACTAGGGAACGTAAAGTTACAAAAAAGTCATCTATCTCTTGAGGGGTCAAAACCGCTGTGGGCTCGTCTAGAATTAATATGTCAACTCCCCTATAAAGAGATT
The DNA here is from genome assembly GCA_023418835.1 of Bacillota bacterium. Classification (GTDB taxonomy): domain Bacteria; phylum Bacillota; class Clostridia; order Tissierellales; family Peptoniphilaceae; genus Neofamilia. Next base: position 1,535 of record JAEZYW010000047.1, read on the forward strand.
TTAGTATTTCTACTCTTTGTTGAGTAGCAACTGGAACATCTTGGATATAATCTCTAGGATTTACCTCCAAACCAAATTTTTTGCCTAAGTCGGTAATTATTTTATCCGTCTTTTTAAAAGCAAGTTTTTGTGGTCCATCGGTAATCTCATTTCCCAATACAATATTTTCTCCTACAGTAAAGTTTTCCACCAACATAAAATGCTGATGCACCATTCCTATTCCGTTATTAAGTGCATCTTTTGGATTTCTTATTTGTGTAGGCTTTCCATTTATTTTTATTTCTCCTGCATCTTGGTCATATAAACCGTAGAGAATTTTCATAAGAGTCGATTTACCAGCTCCATTTTCTCCCAAAAGTGCGTGAACTGTTCCTTTTTTGACTTTTAGGTTAACGTTATCCAGAGCTGTAACTCTTGGGAAAATTTTTGTAATTCCCAACATCTCTACTGCATAATCATTTGAAGAATTTTTCATAAATCCTCTTTTCCTTTAAACTAACAGAGATTGCGGATTGCACTGAGCGATCCGCAATCTCTCTAAATCAATTACTTACCAAAATTTTGATACTCTTCTGCTGTCTTTGGTACTACTATTTCTCCTGCTATGATTTTAGATTCAACTTCTGCAGTTTTTGTTAAGATTTCTGCAGGTACGTGTTTGTCAGATGTTGGAGCAATTCCTACTCCACCTTCAACTAATCCAAAATGAACAGTCTTTCCACCTAAGTCTTCTCCTCTTAATATAGCTGCTGAAACACTTTCAGTTGCTACGTTTACATTTTTAAGAGCTGAAGTCAATACGTTATCTGGAGCTAAATAGTTTTGGTCAAGATCCACACCAATTGCCCATTTGCCCATTTCTTTAGCCGCTTCGATAACACCAAGTCCTGCACCACCTGCTGCATGGAACACTATATCGCAACCGTCTGTAAACATCTTATTTGCAGTTGCTTTACCTAAAGCTGAGTCTCCAAAAGACTCTATAACTACGTAATCTTTTTGAATTTCTTTACCTTGTTCTTTCGCACCGTAATCTACTCCTGCGAAATATCCGTTAGTAAATCCGTTCATTGTTGGAGATTCCATTCCTAAAACTAAACCTACTCTGTCAGTTTCAGTCATGTAAGATGCAATGTATCCAACTAAGAATGAAGATTGTTCAGCTGCAAATGTAACTCCTGTAACATTTGGAAGGTATCCGTCATCCCAAAAATCGTCAACTAGTGCAAATTTTTGTTCAGGATAATCTAAAGCTGCTTCTTCTACAGCGCCTTTCATCATAAATCCTATTCCCCAAATCAAGTCGTTTCCTTCTGTGATTTTAGTATCTAGGTTAGGCTCGTAATCTGCTTCCTTTTGAGATTCTATAAAGGTAACTTTTGCTCCTCTTTTTTCTAAATCTTCTAATCCGTTCCAAGAACTTTGGTTAAAAGATTCGTCGTTGATTCCACCAACGTCTGTGATCATTGCAACATTTCCTTCTACTGCTTCAAAATCATCAGTAATTGCAATTGGAACAGTTGCTGGTTCTTCTTCACCTTCAGCTGGCTCTTCGCCTTCTGCAGGTTCTTCAGTTTCAGCTGGAGCTTCTGTCTCAGCTGGCGCCTCAGCAGTTTCTGTTGTTTCAGCTGGTTTTTCTGCATTATTTCCACACGCTACTAACACAACTGATAACATAGCTATTACTAACATTAAAGCTAGAATCTTACTAATTTTCTTCATATAATCCTCCATTTTTCTTTTATAATTACTAAATCTCTTCCATGTTAAGGTCTTTAGGACCAAAGGATTCAGGCAGCAATTCTTTTAGAAGAAACTTTTTATAGTCATCTTCAGTTTTACCAACTAGAACAACCATGTCCTCGTCTGAAAATTCATTTAGAAATTGTCTGCATATTCCACACGGAAAAGCGTATTGTAATTCATCTCCAATTGCACCTTTAGGGGATCCAAAAATTGCTACTGCTTTGAAGTTTTTATTTCCTTCTGAAACAGCTTTTACAGCAGCGGATCTTTCAGCGCATATTCCCGCCCCATAGGAGGCGTTTTCCACATTTGCACCTGTAAAGACGGTGCCATCTTCACAAAGAATAGCAGCGCCCACTCTAAAATTAGAATAGGGAGAGTAACTATTTTTGCTGGCTTCTATGGCAGCCTTTACTAATTCTCTTTCTTTTGAAATATCTAGCACAATCGACCTCCCTTTATTATTTTACGACAACATTATTATACCCAAGACTAGCTGCAAACTCTCTATATTTTTCCATTTGTTCCATTGATGTACTAGGAACATCTTTCATTGCAAGCTTCCCGCTGTGATTTCTGTAAGATATTAGCTTTAAAGTAATGTCCCTATAATCTTTCGGGATACACTCTTTTAAAGATATTAGAGAATTTTCTACATCAACCCAGTCTTTTTCGCAAACTAGGCGAATTTCAAATAATTTCTTTCTATCTAATAGATACCTTATATTCTCACAGATAGAAACGTCTCTATCTCGCCCCGTTAAGTTTTTAAAAACTAGGTCATCCCAAGCCTTTATATCTAACATGACGCCGTCTGCATTATCTAACATTTCTGGATACTTAGAAAAATCAATCTTACCATTAGCATCCATTAAAGTATATTTTCCTTTTTCTTTTGCTAGGGAAAATAACTTGGAAATAAAGTTTGGATACAAAGTGCATTCTCCCCCAGAAACAGTTATTCCCCTGATAAAGGGAATATTGGGCTTAATTTCTTCCATTAAACTTTCTGGGGAATATAATTTTACTTTTGGGGAGGATAGGTGGGGGCAAACATTTATACAGTTGTCGCATCCAATACAAATATCCTCGTTCCATTTGACTTTTCCCCCTTCAATAGTTAAAGCTTCTACAGGACATTCTGGAACGCATATTCCGCAATTTATGCATAGATTTATGGTTTCAGGATTGTGACAATAAGCACATCTTAAATTACATCCTTGAACAAATATTGCAGTTCTGGCACCTGGACCATCAACTGTAGAAATGGGGATGATTCGATTTATATAAATTATTTCTGAATTTGAAACTTCCATAGGTTATTAATCTGCCATTCTCACTTTTCTTTCTTTCAAGTGGTTAACATCATAATTAGGCGCTCCCAATTGGGTAGTATTTTGTAAAACTACTTCTTCATTTCTATATTTTTCCATTTCACTTCTCTTCACAAGATATCCTGTAATTCTCACTAAGTCTGTGTCAGCAGAATAAAAGCTCATGTAGTGAACTCCAACATCAAAGGCGCCCTTTACTACATCTAAAAGAGCATCTTTATTTTGATCCACATGGGAAGCAATTGGGAAAATATCTCCTACACCTGCTGGAAAATACTTGTGATATCTAGCAGAATGCCTCAAATGGGTGATAAAACTTTCTGGCTCGTCACCAACTGGAATCCTAACCCCAGAAGTTACTCCGATGTCGCTATCTAAACCAACTTGAGCGTGAAGTAAGAATTTTCCGTCAGTTATTTTTGAA
>JAEZYW010000055.1 GCA_023418835.1 Bacillota bacterium
AATTTAGATATAAATTTGCATATAGCAATTTATATAAAACTCACGATACTTTTTAAATAAAAACATAAAAAGTATCAGTCCACCTTAATCAGGATGAACTGATACACAAATTATTTCACACTACCTAATAAATTATTTTTGTTTTCAAAAAGTAACTTTATAGCTTTTGATTAACTAAATCTACCAAAGTTCTCAATGCTACATTTTCGTCTGGACCATCAGTTCGAATAATAAGTTCTTCTCCATAAAAAGCACCTAAAGACATTATTCCAATAATGCTCTTTCCATTTACGGAAACATCTTCTGAGACCAGTTTTACATCTGAGTCAAACTTGCTAGCAACCCTAACAAAATTTGCTGCTGCTCTTCCGTGTAGTCCCTCTTCATTTATCAGTTTAACTTTCATTTCTTTCATCTGTAGCACCTCTAAGCTTTTCGGCCAACTCACTTATTTTCTTTAATCTATAATTTACTCCCGATCTAGAATATCTTCCATTTGTCAATTCTGCTATTTCTTTTAGACTGTAGTCTTCATTTTCAATTCTCAAATTGGCAACTTCTTTAAGATCTCCAGAAAGGGTGTCAAATTTATCCAGCTCTAAAATATAATTTATATCGTTTATTTGTTTCATGGAAGCAGTGATAATTTTACTTATATTTGCAGTTTCGCAATTTACCACTCGATTTACGTTATTTCTTAAATCTTTAACAACTCTCACATTTTCAAATTTCAAAAGACTTTGATTAGCTCCTATTAAAGCCATAAAATCAGAAATCTGTTCCGCTTCCTTTATATACACTATATAACTAAATTTACGATGGGCTATCTTGGCATTTAATCCCCGTCTGTTGAGTACATCCTTTAAGTCTTCCGCTAATTCTTCAGACTGGCTTATTAGCTCTAAGTGATATCCTTTTTCAGGATCTGTTACGCTACCAGCCCCTAAGAATGACGCTCTTAAGTATGCCCTCATCTCTTCATCTGACTGAATTAAAGAACTATCTATTTTATAATTTCTATTTTCCAAATCCCCATGAATAGTAAATCTAGTGTCGAAGAGTAAGTCGTCTATAGAGGATTTATCCTTCATAATAATTACAAAGTTACTCCTCTTATTTGACATATTACTTTTTTTTCTAAAAATTTCTAAATCTTGTGTATAGTTTTTTAATAAAGTAAAAATTCTTCTCGCTATGCTAGCATTCTCAGTTACAAACTCCAATATCCACTTTTCGTCTTTAAGTTTTAAGTCTCCGCAAGTCCTTACGAATGCAGAAAGCTCACTGAGCACTAAATTAAAATTGTCTATTTTTATTTTTGCTGCTTCACTTTTTAACTCATTTGAAAAACTCATTCTAACTATTACTCACCTTCGTCTATGAGCTCTATAGCCTTCCTAATAATTGTTTTCTCGTTATTGTGAATTAGAAATTGTATAGCTTTATCTGTATCCACATATCGAGCTTCGTTAAACCCCTCTTCTTCCAAGGGGACAAAATCCATGTCCGTTGAGTACATAGTAAACCAGTGTACCGTCTTATGGGATTTTTTCATTTTATGAAAATTAAAATAATGATACTCTATTGAATCTATATATTTTCCCAACCTAGCATCTATACCACTTTCTTCTTTCACTTCTCGTAAAGCAGTCTCAGAATATTTCTCCCCTTCTTTGACGTGTCCTTTAGGGAGTACCCATCCTCCATTGAATTTTCGAAGCAACAATATTTTCCTAGAGTTAAACACTACGCCTCCAGCGCTAATCTCTTTCATATCATTCACTCCATTTTTGTACAAAAATCTACATTAATATTAACACTAAACTTTGTTCATTGCAAGCGGTTTCTCAGGCGCAGAAGTTTGCAAAATCCTTACACCTTTGTAAATACTTGGATTGTTAATGTTATATATAAGTAAAAGCCTATGAATTAAATTATCATAGGCAAAATTTCTTCAGATTTCTTCTCTGAGGATCTTTAATAAAAACTCACTGATATTCATGGCGTTGCTTCTAACATAGCCCGCTTTTACGTCTATAAAATCTCCTGTAATCAATTCAATCCCCAAATCCTGAAGTTTTTCTTCGTCAATATTTGTGGGCAAAACTTGTAAAGAATCTTCTAATATATATCTTCTAGAGTCTTTAGCGTCTAGCTTTCTGGAATTTGCTATGCAATAATCCAACATATTATCTTGGGAGTGATTTAAAATCGCTTCTACGTGTTCAAAAACTCCAAATCCGTCAGTTTCTCCCGATTGGGTCATAACGTTGCAAATATAAACGGTTTTCGCCTTGGAGTCAATTATTGCATCTACCATATTGTTAATAAGTAAACTCGGAATGACAGATGTATATAAACTTCCAGGTCCTAAAACTATTAAATCTGATTCTTCTATTGCATCTAGACAATCATCTAGTATCTTAACTTCAGAGTTATCTAAATACATTTTTTTTATTGGAGAATTTTCTTTTATGGAAAATTTTGGTATTGCAGACTCACCTAAGAATTTCTTTCCGTTTTCCAACTCTGCTACTAAATCCATTTGATCTAAAGTTACGGGCAAAACTTTTCCAGTTATATTTAAAACTTCGCTAGTCTCTCTAACTGCAATTCCAAAATCCCCATAGATTTCATTCATGGCAGCTAGAAACAAATTTCCAAAGCTTTGTCCCTTTAATTCTCCAGAATGAAATCTGAAATTTAACAGTTTTTCCATGGATTCTTTAGTATTGGAAAGGGCTAATAGATTTGCCCTTATATCTCCAGGTGGCAACATTCCCAAATCAGCTCGAAGTTTTCCAGAACCTCCCCCGTCGTCAGCGACAGTTACAATAGCTGTTAAATCTTTTGTAAATTTTTTTAATCCTGACAACAAAACAGAAAGTCCTGTGCCTCCACCGATTACTACTACTTTTTCTCTCACATAAATCACCTATCTATATCTCTGTGATCTACAACAATTCTCAAATCTTCCGTCTCTAATCTCTTTTCCAACTCATTTGAGATGCACACTGAACGATGTCTTCCTCCTGTACATCCTATGCCAATTGTGAGAAGGAGTTTTCCTTCTTTGATATACTCAGGAACAATAAATTTAATCATCGATTCAATTCTATCTATATACTCAACTGCAACGGGATTATTAAATATATACTCTTTTAATTTCTCATCGTATCCCGTTAAAGGTCTCAGCTCTTCTACATAATAAGGATTATCTAAAAACCTAGCATCGAATACAAAATCCGCATCTAGAAGTATCCCATTTTTAAAACCAAAGGATACTATTGAAATTTGAATTTTAGAAGAAGACTCTTTTTCTAAAATTTCCAGGATTTCTGCTCGAAGTTTGTGGGTCGTCAGTCTTGTAGTGTCGATGACATAGTCGCTATTTTTCTTTAGAACTTCTAAAATTTTTCTCTCTTCCGAAAGCCCTTCCACAATATTTCCATCTGGAGCTAAAGGGTGAGGT
>JAEZYW010000058.1 GCA_023418835.1 Bacillota bacterium
TTGTATGATATTATTATCTTTATTCATAGCTTTCTCTCCTGTGGTATTTTGTCCTTAACTAATACTATCACGTTTGAGTTAGCTATGAATTTTATTTGTTCAATTTCATTTTACAATTTGCCATAATTAGCAATTTATTTAGAATTACTTTATACTTTATCACAAATTGAGTATATTAGATATCTATTTTTTAAAATAAATCAGTATTTTCTTCTGAATCTTCCTCTTCTTTTTCCATCTCCTTGACAGTAAGTTTTAATTTGGAGATTCTATTTTTATCTATTTCCACGACAGTAAAGACTAAATTTTCGTATTCCAATACTTCCCCTTGTTCTGGGATTCTATCAAATAATTCTACGACAAATCCACCAATTGTATCGACTTCTTCAGACTCAATATCTAAATCGATTTTTTCCCTTACTTCTTCTAGTCTCATCATACCGTTTATGATATACATATTTTTATTTAATTGGAGGATATCTTCGCTTATAGAACCGTCATCGTATTCGTCTTCTATTTCTCCTACGATTTCCTCAATTAAATCTTCCATGGTGACAATACCTTCTGTTCCGCCGTATTCGTCTAAGACAATGGCAAAGGTACCATTATTTTTTCTCATTTGATTGAATAGATCTGCGGTTTTTTGGTATTCAAAAGTATAAATTGGTTTTCTAAGAGACTGTCTTATGTCTAAAACTTCGTGGCCCACAAAATGGGGAAGCAAGTCCTTTATATGCAAAACTCCCAATAAGTTGTCAATTCCATCTTCGTATACTGGAACTCTAGAAAATCCTTCTTCGTGAAATAATTCTATAATTTCCTCAATGGAACTTTCTATATCTACAGCCACGACGTTAGTTCTTGGAGTCATGACGTCTTTAACGTAAGTATCTCTAAATGCTACAACTTTTTCAATCATACCAAATTCTTCTATATCTAAAAGCCCCTCGTCTTTACTCAAGTTCATAGCAGTAAAAAGTTCATCTTCTGTAATCTTTGGTTCTTTAGAATCCTTTTCTAAGCCAAAAAGAGAGCCTATAGATCTAGAAATAAATCTTATAAAAGCAATTAATGGCAATAGGATCTTAGTGAAAACTTTGGAAAATCCTAAAAATTTTACGGCAAAATCGTCTCCTTTGGTAAGGGAGATGAAGTAAGGTGCATTTTCTCCAAACACTAGGATTAAGATTGTAGCGATTATTATTCCAAGGACAAGGCCAATGTTTCCGTAACTAAGGTATCCAATTCTACTGAGGGTTACGGCAAAAAAAGCATTTGCAAAGTAATCAGAAATCATAAAGGTACTTTGAACATCATTTAAATCTTCAATAAATCTGCAAAGCTCATCGGCTTTTTCCTCTGTGATAATTTCTTCATCACTCATTTTTTCCAATTTGAATTTATTTAAATCCTCATAAGAATATTTTAAGAGTGTAAAAAAAGCACTTAAAAACAATAATACAACAGCTATAATAATCTGGGGTACGGGGTCAATTCCCATTAACTGACTCTCCTTCTTTCTTTTAAAATATTATGAATTATTATATCACAGAAAGGATTAATTAGTCCAATTTTAAGGACTTGGCTAGTAATAAAAAAAGACTAGTTTATTTAAACTAATCTTTTAAGGGAACGCATCCCTATGCGTACCGTTTTTCAGTTTATTAAACTAATCTCTTTCTCAAATCTTCCATTGAATACATAGATAAATAACCAGGAGGGACGTCTAGAACTGTTTTTGAGCCAAAGGATCCTTCCTTAGCCATTTTGTAACAAGCTCTGGCGTATGCAATATTTACAGAAGATGTAAATTCAGGATTAGATTCCAAATCCAATTGGAATTTATATAAACACAAATTTCCATCTCCCGTATATCCTTGGCGAAGTACCATTCCTCCATGGGGCATGCCAGTGTGGTTTTTATCAAATTCTTCTTCACTTATAAAGTGAACCATGGTTTCGTATCCCAAAAAGTAATTGGGCATATCCACAATTTCCCTTTGGATTTTTTCTCTATCGGAATTTTCTTCTAATACTACAAAAACCTCTCTTTTGTGGGAAACCTGAATAGTACACTTTACTTCTTCCCCTTCAATTATCCTATTTACAATTTCATCTTTGGGAATTGTGTACTGGGCACATTTTTTAACTCCCTTAATTCTCTTTACTGCGTCAGAATGCCCTTGGCTTACACCTTTTCCCCAAAATGTATAAGTGTTTCCTTGGGGAAGGATGGACTCTGCCAATACTCGATTTATGGAGAAAAGACCTGGATCCCAACCGGTAGAAATTATTGAAACTTTTTTATTTTCCTTTGAAACTTTATCTATTTTCTCAAAATAATTTGGAATTTCTCCGTGGTTGTCAAAGCTGTCCACTAAATTGAAATGTCTAGCCATCTCTGGACCTTGAGTGGGGATATCAGATTTTGAACCTCCGCACAAAATCAAAACGTCAATTTTTTCTTTAAAATTATCTAATTCATCTACTGAATAAACTGGGGAAGAGGTGTTTAAATCTTTTGGATTTCTCCTTGAGAATATCCCCACCAATTCCATATCTGAAACGTTCTTTAAACCCTCTTCAACGCCTTTTCCCAAGTTTCCATATCCAAGTATTCCTATTTTTATTTTTTCCATTTTAAAGCTCCAATACGTCGTCCATATTATATAGACCGGGGTTTGCATTTGTTAAAAATCTTGCACTTTTTAAAGCTCCATTTGCAAAAATCATCTTAGAATTTGCCGTGTGCTTTATTTCTACAATTTCATCTCTACCTGCAAAAATAACTGTGTGTTCACCTACTATATTTCCACCTCTAAGGGAAGAAATTCCCACCTCATTATCTTCTCTCTTGTCATAAAATCCTGCTCTGCCTTCTAAGGATTTAAGTTGATTTTTTCTTCCTCGGTTTGCCGCTTCAAAAAGCATTTTAGCAGTTCCGCTGGGAGAGTCTACCTTTAGTTTATGGTGTTTTTCAATTATTTCTATATCAAAACCCTCTAAAGATTTGGAT
>JAEZYW010000092.1 GCA_023418835.1 Bacillota bacterium
GACTTTTCCTTCTTCTAATAATCTCAAAATTGTGCTGATGATTTCGTCTTCTGATACAGTTACGATATCGTCGACGTATTCTTTTACATGGGCAAAGGTCAATGCTCCTGGACATTTAACAGCAACTCCATCTGCCATTGTATTTGCCGTTGGAATTGTGCATTGATATCCTTCTTCAATGGATTTTTTCATGCTGGCTGCATTTTCCGGTTCTACTCCAATGATTTTTATGTCTGGGTGTAGGGTTTTAACTGCAGCTGCGATTCCAGAGATAAGTCCACCCCCACCAATTGGAACGACGATGTATTTAACGTCTGGAAGTTGTTCTAAAATTTCTAGTCCTATTGTTCCTTGTCCTGCAATAATGTAGGGATCATCAAAGGGGCTGATGTATGTTAAGTCGTTTTCTTCTTCTAGTTGATAGGCTCTTTCTTGGGCGTCGTCAAAGGATCCTTCTACGATTATTACTTCTCCCCCGTATCCCCTTGTGGCTTCAACTTTACTTAGTGGAGCAACAGATGGGATGCATATGTAGGATTTAATGCCTAGTTGGGTTGCCGATAAAGCTACACCTTGGGCGTGGTTTCCTGCTGAACAAGAAATTACACCTTTTTGTTTTTCTTCTTCAGATAGATGGCGCATTTTGTTATATGCTCCTCTGATTTTAAAAGATCCTGTCTTTTGAAGATTTTCCATTTTTATATAAAGGTTATCTCCCATTCTACTTGCCGTAAAAATTGGGGTTTCATGGATTTTGTCTTTCAAAAACTCTCTTGCTTCTTCGATCATTTGTAATGATACTAGATTTTGGGTCATTAGTTATTCTCCTTATTTTTGTTTTATCTATAGATATATATTAATAACAATGGGTTGATTTTCAAGTTTAATTTTTGTCATTTCCCAAGGAATCGCATCTTAAAACCTAGGTATGGTTTCAAAAGTTTAGTGATAAAAGAGTTTCTTATTCCTCTTCTATTTCTTCTGGTTTGTGGTGAACTATTGCGATGAATTTTTCCCCCACTTTAATTTTTCTCACTCGCTTTTCAAAGTCGATTCTAGGCATCCAAATTTGGCGATTGCATCCCGTACATTCTAGTTTGATGTCTACGCCAGTTCTTAAAATTTCCCACTCGTTTTTTCCACAAGGGTGGCCTTTTTTCATTGTGACTATATCTGATACTTTGTAATAAAGCATTAGTTTTCCTCCACTTCCAAGTTGAGCATTGGTCGGTACATTTCTATTTGGTTATTTTTAAGCTCTTCTGTAATGAGTTTACGCAAAACCCTTTTCATCTCGTAAATCTCGCCGTTTTTTACTACGGTTCTAATAAATATGGTGTAGTAGCGGTCTTTCCAGTTGGAAATTCCCATTACTTTAGGACCTTGAACAATTCTCTCGTCTTTAAAGTTTTCTAATTTATTTCTCAGTATTATTAGGATGTTTTCAGGTTCGTAGTCTATTGGAATGTCTACGGAAAGATTTGCCAGTTGGTCCACCTTGCTTCTGTTTTCTACAATGTCTACAAGTCCGTTTGGTATTATGTGAATGGCCCCAGTGTCGTAATCTTGAAGTTTTGTGGTTCTCAAATTAAAGTCTACTACAGATCCTGAGATGTCAGAAATCACCACATCGTCTCCCACATAATATTGGCCTTCTAAAAGTATAAAGAAACCAGAGATTATGTCTTTTACTAGGGATTGGGCTCCAAATCCAATTGCAACTCCCCCGATTCCCGCTGTGGCCACAAGGGATGCAGTGTTTACACCTAGGGTGTCTAGGATTGTGAATAGGGCGATAACTAAAAAAATTACATTTATGGCACTGATTAAAAGTTTAGTCAGCGTATTTATAATTTTTTCGTTTCCGTGGGTTTTCTTTAAACCTTTTTCCACTACATATTTTAAAAGTCTAGCGGCAAAGTAAATTATAACTAGGGTAAATGCCCCGTCTATTATTGCCAAAATCAGTTTATTTTCAATTGCCCCTGAAAATATCAGTTCGTTAATTAGTATGCTCAATTTTTCCCTTCCTCTATTTTTTCAAATCCGTACAGTTCCACATTGTATTTATGGGTAACCAGCATTGTTCGATCGTTTGAGTCCACGTCATAGACTATGGAGTCAAAGGATTTTTTAAATTGGCGTTTTTGCCCAATATATCCCACCATGTCCGTCGGTCCATAGACAAAATATCCTCCATCGTGGACTAAAAGTCCCGTGGTCGTAATTCCCAAATCAAAGGCTTCCCTTTCTACCAAGTTTTCGTTAAAAAAGACTAATCTGTTGTTGTAGAGAATTCCTATTCTATTTCTTTCGAATATATAGTCTTTAAATTTATTTAGTTCCACCTTTTCTCGCTTCGATCCTTGGATGGAGTAGAGATTTTTATTTGTAACAACTATTATTTTATTTCCGTATTTTTTCATATCCAATACAGTTTCGTTTCCAAAGTCGTAGGTTTCCGAGTTCTTTCCCTTTATCACATGGAGGGTAGATTTGTATGCGTAGTTTTCCGACGCTATTTCTGAAACTAAAAGTTCTGAGCCTTCTAGTTGGAAATTTATAATGAATTTGTCAGTTTGATATATGGGAGATTCCCTACCGTCTCCTTCTAGCTTTGTTATAGTTTCCAGTCTTTCAGAGGTAAAATCGTTTTTTTTGTGTAGATAGAAGTCTTTATCTTTTTTAAATATGGAATAAACATTTCCCGTCAGTTGGGTCTTTTCTTTTAAATCTCCTGTGGAGTTGTAAATGTAAAGAACGTTTAGCTGTTTATCTAAAACTCCAATGTCGTCTTCAAAGTAATAAATGTTCGTAAAAAAACCATTTCCAATGACTTCTTCTGTGGTTTCTCCTGATAAGTTGAACATTCTCAGTCTATGGG
>JAEZYW010000145.1 GCA_023418835.1 Bacillota bacterium
GCATAAAAACGCAGATGGATTTGTGGGCTACAAACAAGCGCCCCACACCGATTGCACTGAAACTGGAGTCTTGGCAGGAAAAATGACCATACACGCACTGGAAAACGGGGTTTTGCCAAAGTCTGCTTGGATTAAAATTCCAATGATTATAGCGGGAGAAAAGACGGGAACAGATGTAGAGCCCATGTACAGTCTCATTGAAAAATTAAGGGAAGTGGAAAAAGATGACCAAGTTTTGGCAGCCTCTTACCTTTTGGGATTTCCTTGGGCTGACAATTCTGACAGCGGAGTTGGAGTCTACGTGGTGACAAAGGACTCCCAAAATTTAGCAGATGAATTGGCGCTGGAACTTGCCCATGAATTTTGGAAAAGGCGAGAAGATTTCGCTTTTGTTACGGAAACCTACAAACTCAAAGAGGCGTTGGAAAAGGCCTTGGAATCTGCCAAAAAAAAGGACATTCCAGTCTATATTTCTGATTCGGGAGACAATCCCACAGCCGGTGCATCCTCTGACAATACGGAATTTTTAAAATTAATTTTAGAAAATGAAGATGTAAAAACCTTAGAAAAATCCCTAATCTATGGGGGATTTTACGACCCAGAAGCTGCGATTTCTTGTAGGGGAAAAGTTGGGGAAAAAATCAATTTAACTTTTGGCTCAAAATTCGATAAAGATTCCTCCAAGCCCATAACAAAAGAGGTCTTGGTAAAGTCCTATTTGGAAGATTACAAATATGCAAATATGTTCGTAGGGGCTTTGGCACTAGTTTCCATTGGAAATGTGGATATAGTCCTAAGTGAAAACCACGTGGGATTTACAGATCCACAAATGTTTAGGGAATTGGGATTATCCCCAGAAGAACATCCAATTATAGTATGTAAATTGGGATATTTGACTCCGAGACATAAAGCCTTGGCGAAAAGGAGCATTTTAGCCTTGACCAAGGGAAACACCAACGAGGATTTGGAAACCATAGATTTTAAATTAATAAGAAGACCCATCTATCCTTTGGAAAAAGACTTCCACTATGATCCCAAGGAAAATTTTGTTGTGAGGTGAAAATTTGAAACTGGAAATTTGTGTGGATTCCTATGAATCCCTATTAACGGCAAAAAAAGCAGGGGCAGATAGAATTGAACTTTGCAGTGCCTTAAATATTGGGGGATTGACCCCGTCTTTTGGACTTATGAAAAAGGCGAAAGAGTTAAAGGACATAGAAATTTTTGTTATGATAAGACCCCGATCTGGAGACTTTTTATATTCCAATGAAGATTACGAAATTATGAAAGAAGATATCATAAAGGCAAAAGAAATGGGATTTGAAGGCGTGGTTTTGGGATTTTTAAATTCAGACGGTTCCATAGATTTAGAGCGAATGAAAGAGGCCATTGAACTTGCAAAACCGATGGAAGTTTGCCTTCACAGGGCTTTTGATAACTGTAAAGACCCGGAAAAATATATGGATAGTTTAATAGAAATGGGAGTTATGAGAATCCTCACTTCGGGACAGAAAAACACCGTCTTAGAAGGGGCGGATTTAATTAAAAATCTCCAAAAAAAGTACGGAGACAAAATTACAATAATGCCTGGATCCGGAATAACATCTTCCAATCTCCAAAGGGCAATAGATTCCACGGGTTGCAAGAAATTTCATATGTCTGGTAAGGTGAACATAGGTAGCAAAATGGAATACCAATTTCACAAAACTAGTGGTGATTTGCCAATAGAAATTGAAAATTTAACCGTCGCAGACTTTGAAGAAATTAAAAGGGCAAGAGATATTTTAAATAGAAATGATAAGAAAAGATGATGGGAGATAATCCCAGACGGCACAAGGGATTTTGATGTTAGATTTTTGGAAATGGCATATAAGAAAAAATGAAGTGGAATACAAAGGAAAAAAGAAGCAAAATACCCTACAAATATATTGTAGAGAAATTTTGTCTTTAATTTTTTTTATTACCCATTTTTTGACTTATATAGTTTGTAACCTCTATAAATACAACCAATTAATACACCTGACGAAAATAACATTTGATACTCATGATTTCTATCTGTAATCCTTGAATAGATAGATATAAGAGCTAAAATGGAAACTAATATGATCAAAATTTTTTCATTTTCATAATTCCTTATTTATGTCTGATTTTATTATATCATAATTTTATTTATTATCATTAAACTTTTTTTGTTATTACTATGTGCTATAATAATACAAAATCCAGGAGGAATATATGGAAGTAGAAAAATTTTCACGAAACTATAACGTAAGATTGTTAAAATATGAAGACGCAGATGAAGTCTTTGAACTTTGCAAGAAAAATGAATTGTATTATAAACATTGTCCTCCCATGGCGACTAAAGAAAGCATTTTAGAAGATATGAACGCTTTGCCACCAGGAAAATCCATGGAGGATAAGTATTATATCGGCTACTTTAATGAAAATAATTTGATCGCCCTTATGGATTTTATAAATTCCTATCCGGAAGAAAAAACTGCCTTTATTGGATTTTTTATGACGGATTCTTCGATCCAAAACCGTGGAATTGGAACAAAAATAATTGAAGAATTGGCAGAATATCTAAAATCACAAGGCTAT
>JAEZYW010000149.1 GCA_023418835.1 Bacillota bacterium
AAATATTTCCTATTTCGTCCATAAAAGTTGAATTCCCACCGCTCCAAAGACCGTACTCTAAAGGTGAGAATTCAAAATAAATCTTTTTACCAGCATTTTCTTCTGATACCTTTCCAAGTTCTTCAAAATCGGATTTCATTTTAGAAACTACTTCTTCTGCATTTTCTTCTAAATTCATAACTTTTCCAACTAATTCTATGGATTTATAAACTTCTTCAATTGTTGCCGCACTAGTAACGACGACATTTATTCCCGCATTTTGTAAGGCTTCAATTTGTTCCTCAGTTTGAGCCATTTCGCTCATTAAAATTAAATCTGGTTCTAAAGCTATTATTTCTTCAGCATTCATGTCCCTTCCAGTTGCAACTACTGGCAAATCTAAAACTGACTCCGGGTAATCTACATAAGTTCCCCTGCCGATAAGAGAGTCAATCCCACCGATTGCATCTAGAATTTCTGAATCAGAAGGTCTAAGGGCAACAACTTTAGTTGGAGTAGAAGAAATTGTCAATTCTCTACCCATCATATCAGTTACAATTACTTCCCCTGTCTCAGAAACTTCTTCTGATTCTAAAACTTCTTCTGATTCTGTTACTTTGGCATCTTCTTTAGGTTTTTCTTGACTTTGACATCCTAGAAAAATTCCTATCGATAAAACAAATACTAATAATAAAGCTAAACTTCTAAATTTTCTCATATTTTCTCCTTCTTTTTTCATTAAGTAATAGAAGCCCTTAGCCTAGGCTAAAGACTTCTACATTATATGCCAGAACTCCAAACCAGATATTATAGAGGGAAACTGGTTTATATCACGTTTACATTGCTCATCCTAAGTTTTAGGAGGACTTAGGTTTGTGGAGCCTAGCTAAGTTTAATACTTCTCATCTGGAAATATAAAAACGCTTCTCATGGGAAAAGAAGCGTCAAAAAACTTTATTAAAGCCTCGCACCCAGGAGAATTATCGCATGTACAGGTCTCCCGACTTAGCTTCATCCTCCAGACGCCTTCCCACGAAAATCGCAGTGGCAATTGTCCTTTGTCAGCATTACGGTTACTGGGGTAGTTTAAGATTCAAACTTAATTCCCTTCGCTTAAAGCTTCAGCACAAAGTGCATACATACGTTTATTAAACTAAATTTATTGTAACATAAGGTTAAGTAATATTCAATATTTACAACCTAAAGAAATCTTTTATTTTATTTCCTTTTCTTTTTCTTTCATTCTCATTTCGTTTACTTTTTCAAACTCTTCCATTAAGCCTTCTAACTCTTCTTTAGTTAAAAGTTTTTTCGCAACTTCTGAAAGTTCGTCTTCCTCTTCATCCATATGATGTTCCAAAACTTCTTTTAAAACTGCAAATTTTGCATCCCAAGTTTCGTTTTCTTCAGAAGTTCTGTTAATAACTGAAAATTGGTAATTACCTAGATGATGTTCTTCAATCATCTCCATGACCACATCTAAATCTTCTCCCGTAGCTTTTTCTTTTATCGCTGGAAAAATTACTTCTTCTTCAGCAGAATGGTGACCGTGAAGCTTAATAAATAGCTCTTGGAATGCTTCCTTTTTATCCTCTTCTGCCTTTTCAATTCTTTTCATCAAAGATTTAAATTCCTTGTGTTCTTCTTTGTTGTGAGTGATGTAATTCATAACTACCTCCTAATAATTTTGTTACTATACATATACCAATAATAACAATAATAAAACAATCTTAAAAAAACACCTTAATTGCCAAATAGAACTTTTAAATCTTCCTTTTTAAGATCCTTTCCAATAAAAACTAACTTTGAATTTTCCATTTCTCCTATTTCAGTTAAAGTGTAGATGTCATTGACGATATCGACTTTAGTCCAAACTTCATTAATTTTTAAAAATCCCTTAACTCTAAAAACTTTCCCAAATCTTCCGTCGACGACAGCCCTCATATACTGATGAAAATCCAAAATATTTTCAAATTCAATTCCTTCAAATCCCATGCTGTCAATGGAAAGGGATACGTTTTTATCTATATATTCAAAATCTAAATCCAAATAATCTTCTAGAAGTTCTGCCCAAAAAAACTCGTCCAAATCTTTAAGTTCTTTAGTGTAAATTTTAATATCTGGATTTCTTCTTCTAATTCTATTTTCAACTTCTAAAACTTTTTCAGGCTCAACTAAGGACAGTTTTGAAATGATAGCCTTATTTGAAGTTTTAATTTGATCTTCGAAAATTTCTTCAAATTCATCTATATGTTCGTCTATGGCAGTTGCATCTACGATTGTTAAAGGATCTAGAATCTCTATTCTCTCGTATTCAATTTTTCTAATATTGTCTAAAACCGAGCTTAACATTCCCAATCCCGTTGGCTCAATTATTAAAAGCTCTGGCTCTAAGGAGTTGTAAATAGTTAAAATTGAAGTTGCAAAATTTGCTTTAATCGTGCAACAAATACACCCTTCTGTTAGCTCCCAAATTTCGATGTCATCTTTTTTTAGAATTTCACCGTCTACTCCAACTTCTCCGTACTCATTTTCCAATACGACTATATTTTTGTCTATCTTTTTAGAAAGGGTTTCTATAAAGGTGGTTTTACCCGATCCTAAAAACCCTGACACTACCAATACTTTCATATTTACCTCTATAAATTAATAAGAATGATCTTAAATTAAGACCATCCTTATTTAACATTATCCTATTATTCTTCTATTCTCACCACTGGTTTTATTAAATCTTTTGGCTTGTCTTTCATTAGCATTAGCGCTTCTTCAACGTGTTCAAATCCGTTAAATCTGTGAGTGATTAATCTGGATACGTCTAATTTTCCAACTGCTACTAATTTACCAAGTTTTTCCATTCTCAATCTTCCACCTGGCATTAGTCCACCTTGAAGTTGCTTATGTCCCATACCTACTCCCCACTCAACTCTAGGGATTTTAATATAGTCTCCAGTTCCAAGATAGTTAACGTTACCGATTTTACCACCTGGTTTTAGAATGTCCATAACTTCGCCAAATGTATCTACAGTTCCACCAGCTATGATAATTTTGTCTACTCCTTCACCTTTTGTAAGTTCTTTAATTTGTTCTGAAATAGATCCATCTTTATAGTTGATAAAATCTGTCGCTCCATAGAATTTAGCTGCTTCTACAGTAACTGGTCTAGATCCAACTGCGTATATTCTAGATGCTCCTCTAAAGTTTGCACCAGCTACTCCCATTAGTCCTACAGGACCAATTCCTACTACCAAAACTT
This sequence comes from Bacillota bacterium, assembly GCA_023418835.1. Classification (GTDB taxonomy): domain Bacteria; phylum Bacillota; class Clostridia; order Tissierellales; family Peptoniphilaceae; genus Neofamilia. The sequence goes on from JAEZYW010000149.1 coordinate 3,233, forward strand.
CGTCTCCATATTGAACGTCTGCAAGCTCTGCACCGTGGAACCCAGTAGGAACCATGTCAGATAACATACAAGCATCTTCTGGATTAATTTCTTTTGGTAGATGAGCTAAGTTTCCATCTGCGTCGTTAACGTGGAAGAATTCACCAAAAACTCCATCTTTGAAGTTTGAAAACTTCCATCCACCTAGCATTCCACCAGAATGCATTTGGTATCCACCTTGAGCTGCAAGAGAATTCCAATCTGGTGTTATCGCTGGGATAAGTACTCTGTCTCCCGGTTTAAAGTCCTTAACTAAAGAACCCACCTCTACAATTTCGCCACAACCTTCATGGCCTAAAATCATATTTTCTCTTTCTCCAACTGCTCCTTCCCAAACTGTATGTACATCTGATGTACAAGGAGCAAGGGCAATTGGCTTAACAATTGCATCAATTGGTCCACACTCCGGTCTTTCTTTCTCTATCCATCCGACTTCTCCGATTCTTAACATCGCAAAACCTTTCATATAAAGACCTCCTTTATTTTCTTAAATATGATTTACAAATTAATTATATCAGAAGTTTAGACGCCTTTACAATGAACGATAATAAACTAACAATGATTCAATGCAGGTAAAATCTACACTTTAAAATAATATAGAGTTTCAGTTTTTTACATGTTTTTACGAAAATAACTCTCCTTTCAATGGATTAGTTTGTGAATTTCACTTTAGAATTAGCTGCATATTTGCTATAATTGAGATAAGGTATTTAAACCAATATAATTTTAAATCAATTACAAGAAAAAAGGAGGTCGATTATGAGTTTAATTGAACAACACTTCACAAAGCAGAAGATGATGCGTACAGTTTTAAAGGCTTTATTAATCATTTTAATCGCATCGGTTTATTTTAATGGACTTAGAGTTCTGCTTTTAACTGCTGTCAATATCGTTTTCGCCGTTTTGACAGAGTACGTATTTGAAAAGAAAATTCTCAAAAGGCAAAAAGTTTCAGAAGCTGTATTAGTAACGGCTGTATTATATACAATGACGTTGCCTGTTGCTCTACCACTTTGGATGAGTGTAATCGGAATAATTTTTGGGGTATTTTTTGGAAAAATGGTTTTTGGAGGATTCGGGAAAAATATTTTCAATCCTGCTATTGTGGGTAGATGCTTCGTCTATATTAACTTTCCAGAACCTCTGACTATACATTGGAACCAAGTTCCCTCGTTGGCAGATTTTCCAGGAGGATTTACAACTTGGTTATTTCCAGAAATTGATTCAGTTTCAACTGCAACTCCAATGCTAGCCTTTAGAAATGAAGGTATTTTCTCAGAAATAATGGATCTTTTAATAGGAAATGTGCCTGGAGTTATTGGGGAAGCTAGTAAAATACTTATTATATTATGTGCAATATATTTAATTTACACAAAGGTAGCTTCTTGGCAAATTATGGCGGGATGTACAATCGGTTTTACTGCTATAACCCTTGTATTTAATATGATGGGAGTAGAGTCTGT
>JAEZYW010000181.1 GCA_023418835.1 Bacillota bacterium
ATATAATGGCTAAAGATATTAAATTCAATGAAGATGCTAGAAAGGCAATGGAAAAAGGAATCAACCTTCTTGCTGATACTGTAAAGATTACCCTTGGACCTAAGGGAAGAAATGTAGTTTTAGATAAACAATTTGGTGCGCCTGTTATAACAAATGACGGTGTTACAATAGCAAGAGAAATAGAATTTGAAGACAGATTTGAAAATATGGGTGCTCAATTAGTTAAAGAAGTTGCAACTAAAACAAACGACGTTGCAGGAGATGGAACTACAACTGCTACAGTTCTTGCCCAAGCAATAATTAGAGAAGGACTAAAAAATATTGCAGCTGGAGCTAACCCAATCCAATTAAAACATGGAATTGAAGATGCTGTAAAAGTTGTTGTAGAAGAAGTTAAAAACTTCTCTGTACCAGTTGAATCTAAAGAATCAATTGCACAAGTTGCAGCTATTTCAGCAGGAGAACCTCAAATAGGCGAACTTATTTCAGAAGCCATGGAAAAAGTTGGAAAAGATGGGGTTATTACAGTTGAAGAATCCAGATCTACTGGAACGACATTAAAAACTGTAGAAGGAATGCAATTCGATAGAGGATATGTATCTCCTTATATGGTAACTGATACAGAAAAAATGGTTTCTGAACTAGATAAACCATATATTTTAATTACTGACAAAAAAATTACTAACATTCAAGACATCTTAGAATTATTAGAAGCAATCGTCCAAGCTGGAAGACCACTTTTGATAATTGCTGAAGATATTGAAGGCGAAGCAATGGCTACTTTAGTAGTTAACAAACTGCGTGGAACATTCAACGTTGTAGCTGTAAAGGCTCCAGGATTTGGAGATAGAAGAAAAGAAATGCTTCAAGACATTGCAATTCTAACAGGTGGTACAGTTATTTCTGAAGAATTGGGATATGAATTGAAAGATGCAACTCTTGAAATGTTAGGTAGTGCAGAATCAGTTAAAATTGATAAAGACACTACTGTAATTGTAGACGGGGCTGGAGCTCAAGAAGATTTAAACAGTAGAATTTCACAAATAAAAGCTCAAATTGAAAACACTGATTCTGATTTCGATAGAGAAAAATTACAAGAAAGACTTGCAAAACTTTCTGGTGGAGTTGCAGTTATAGAAGTTGGAGCTGCTACAGAAGTAGAGCTTAAAGAAAGAAAACTTAGAATTGAAGACGCTTTGGCAGCTACTAGAGCAGCTGTTGAAGAGGGAATCGTTCCAGGTGGAGGAACTGTACTAGTTGACTCTATAAAAGCTGTAGAAGAGTTTATTCAAGGCTTAGATGGAGATGCAAAGACAGGAGCTATGATAATTGCAAAAGCTCTTGAAGAGCCAGTAAAACAAATTGCTATTAACGCAGGACTAGAAGGTTCAGTAATAGTTGAACACACTAGAAAAGAAGAAAATGGTATAGGATTTGATGCTTTAATTGGCGAGTACAAAGAAATGGTTAAAGCTGGAATTGTAGACCCAGCTAAAGTAACTAGATCAGCTATAGAAAACGCAGCAAGCGTTGCGGCTATGATCTTGACGACAGAAGCAGCAATTGTAGATATACCATCAGAAGATCCAATGCCAGCAATGAATCCAGGAGCTGGAATGTATTAATAAGTAAAACAAAGTATTTTAAATTAAAAACTTCCTTGAAAATTTCAGGGAAGTTTTTATTTGTCTTGAAATTTCCTCTAACCAGAGACTATAATAACTGTAAACATATTTACATAATAAGAAATTTAAAAGGAGATAGACTATGATAATTTCGACAACTAACAATATCGAAGGAAGAGAAGTAGAAGAATATATTGGAATAATATTTGGAGAGACCGTTTCCAGTTTGGGTTTTTTAGGCGCAATGGGAGCTGGATTAATGAGCACATTTAAAGGAAGAGTATCTGGTTACGAATCTGAAATAATATCAGCTAGAGAAGAAGCCATTGAAGAATTAAAAAATAGAGCTATTAGCCTTGGCGCAGATGCCGTTATTGGATGCAAAATGGATTACGAAATACTGGGAGAAAGTACAGTTATGATGGTTACAATTTCAGGAACTGCTGTAAAATTAAAGTCGTATTAACTTAATGTTTAATTAGCTAGATATTTATAGAAATTTGAAGAGCCATTTTTATACAAGAAATTGAATAAATATATAATCTAAATTCTTGATTAATGTTATATTTTAATGTATAATTTTACAGTATTAACAATTATACGTACTCTTTTCTACGAAGGGAGGGATTTAGATGTCAGAAATAAAAGTTGGGGAAAATGAATCCTTAGATAATGCGTTAAAGAGATTTAAAAGACAATGTGCTACAAGCGGAATACTTCGTGAAATTAGACAAAGAGAACACTATGAAAAACCTAGTGTAAAGAAAAAGAAAAAAGCAGAAGAAGCTCGTAGGAAAAATCGAAGAAGATAAACAGAAGGTGACAATATGTCTTTAAAAGCTAGATTAATGGATGATTTAAAAACCTCCATGAAAAACAAGGACATTCTTAGAAAAAATACCATTACTATGGTTAGAGCTGGAATAAAACAAGTTGAAGTCGACGAAAGAATTGAACTTGATGACGAAGCAATTATTCAATTAATTTCTAAACAGCTCAAAGAAAAGAGAAACGCAATAGAAGAATTTAAAAAAGGAAATCGCGACGACTTAGTAAAACAAGCAGAAGATGAAATAGAAATTCTCTTGGAGTACTTACCTGAACAGTTAACTGAAGAAGAGCTAACTGAATTAGTAAGGGAAGTCGTAGAAGCGGGTGGCTACAATTCCATGAAAGACATGGGCAAAATAATGAAAGATATTATGCCCAAAATCCAAGGCAAGGCCGATGGGAAAATGGTAAATGAAGTCGTTCGCAAAATTTTAGCGTAATCTTAACAGCGCAGGAATTTATAACCTGCGCTTTTTTTGTGTTTACATATTGACATATTAAAACTATCTGTATATACTATATATGTACGGAACATTAACAGTAATAACGGAAGAGGAGGGGAAAATGGACATAATCATAAGCAATATATCTGGGAAACCCATATATGAACAGATTTATGACCAAATAAAAGAAAAAATTGTCAGTGAAACATTAATCGAAAATGATATTCTTCCGTCAATTAGATCTTTAGCTAGAGATTTAAAAATCAGCGTTATTACTACCAAAAGGGCGTATGACGAGTTGGAAAAAGACGGTTTTATATACACAATCCCTTCCAAAGGATCTTACGTCAAGGGAAGAAATCTAGAATTGGTAAGGGAAGAGTATCTAAAAGAGGTGGAAGATTTTTTAAGAAGTGCAAAGTCTTCTGGATATTTAGCTGGCATAGATGACAAAGAGTTGCTAGAGATTTTTAAATACATATTGGAGGAAAACAATTGAATGCAATAGTTATAAGAAATCTAAATAAAAGTTATAAAAATTTCTCTCTGAAAAATATTAATATGGAAATTCCAAAGGGAACGATAGTTGGATTGGTAGGAGAAAATGGAGCAGGAAAAACTACCTTAATAAATTCCATTTTAAATATTACAAAACCTGATGAAGGGGAAGTAGAAGTCCTAGGTGTAAATAATAGCAGTAAGGAGTTCACCGAGGTAAAGGAACATTTAGGCGTGGTTTTAGATACTCTAGGGATTTATGAGGGATATGATATCCACAATGTGAATGAACTCTTTAAGTTGGCTTATAAAAACTGGGACTCAGATGTATTTTTTGGACTACTTGAAAAATTTGACATTTACACTGGCAAAAAAATTAAAGAATTTTCCACTGGAATGAAGAAAAAACTAGACTTAGCAATTTCCCTTTCTCACAATCCAGATTTAATGATATTTGACGAGCCAACTGCAAACTTGGATCCTTTATCCAGAGATGAAATACTGGATTTAATATTAGAGTTTACAAGGGAGGACAATAAAAGCGTCTTAATTTCATCCCATATACTCAGTGATTTAGAAAAGATTTGCGATTATATATGTTACATTTCCAAAGGAGAAATTGTCTTATTCGAAGAAAAAGATTATTTATTGGAAAAGTATGCCCTCTTAAAACTTGGAAAGGAAGATTATGAAAAAATTCCAAAAGAAGGTATTATTTTCGAAGAGCACAATCAATACGGTTATGAACTTTTAGTTGATTCCAACTTTATTCCAGATTCCATACCAAGGCAATTTACAACCCTAAATGATGTGGTAGTTAAATTAATTAGGAGTAAGAAAAATGAAAACACTTCTATATAATGATTTAAAGGTAAATTTACAATTAGTCTTAAAAGGTATTGCAATTTCAATATTTATAGCATTTTTTATTAATGAGAGTATGGGAATTTTTTATAAATTAATATATGGATTATTTCATTTACTCGTATTTTTCAAAGTATTTAAATTAGACAGTAATTACAAATGGGATATAAAAACTACTTTGCTTCCAATTGATTTGGAAACAGTGGTTTTGTACCGATATATTACTAGCATTGTTTATCTACTTGTTATCAAAATAGCACTTTTTACAGGAGTTATTTTACGGGAAGGAAGAATAAACTTAGATTCAACAGTAAATATATGGATTTATTTAATAATATTTTTATCAAATCTTACGTTTATTTTTCCATATTATTTTAAGTTTTCATTTAACGAAGATAGAATTAGGATTTTTTACGATTATTTTATGGTGGGATTTTTAATCATATTTATATTGTCAATTCTATATTATTCTTTAGGAATGGATTTTATTAAAAGATATCAAATATTAATTTTGATAATCGGTACTTTATTTGGTTTTGGAGCGTATATTAATTCATATTATAGATCTGTTAAAAATATAAAAAATAAAAGTTTTAGATAACAGGGAGGGATTATATGAAAGTTTTATTATACAATTATTTTGGTTCATATCTTAAAGCACTTTTAATAATTTGTGGATTGATCTTATTAGAATTTTTTAATCTATTACAAAATGAAATGTTTTTTTTAATAACTCTAATTTCTTATTCAAATGAAATTATAGAAAGGGGAAGATCTGAGGGATGGTCAAAGAGAATAAAGACTTTACCTATTTCTGCTAAAGATGTGTATTTAAGTAAAACTCTTAGCTTTATTCTATACAGTCTGTTTATTTTTGCTACCATGATTTTTATGAAGATGATTGTTTATGGTATAGATTTGTCTCAAGGAATTCATAGTCCTATAAGATACTCTGGTATTACTTATTTTGAGTTAATTTCTAAATATCTGAATGTTATGTTTTTAGCACTTATATTATTTACTTTAGATATATTGCTAAATTCTACCATATTTAAAAAAAGGGAAAATTCAATAAAATTTGGATTTATAGGTCTGTATGTATATTTTTTGCTACCCATTATTTTAGATATTCTAAATATTGTGGATTTTGAAAATAGTAAAAATTTAATTTGGAATAGAGGGAATTTTAAAACTGGCGCAATTGGATTTTTAATTGCAATTATAATAAATCTTATAGTCAATGCATATTTAATTTTAAAAGAAGAAAGTTAAATATTAATAAATGTATGTAGTTGCCAATTTCTAAAATTAAACGGTTTTTTACATTTTCAGACTGAAGACAAAAGTCTCGATAAATCCTTTTTCGACTAGCTTCGGTCGGCAGGTAAAGATTTGGTCTCAAAAGGATGTTATCTTCGACCTTATTTAATAAGTTTGTCAACATTATCAGACTGTTTTTTACAGTCTTTTTTGTGCGAATTATTTCAATTTAGTTTATAATATTATATATGCCTTTATTATTCTTGGGTAAAGGTATATAATGAAATAGAACATTAGTTTCATATGAGGTGAAAAATGAAAATTAAAATAATAAATGAAAGTAATAACGAACTGCCTAGTTACAGCACTCCGGGAGCTTCGGGAATGGACTTAAGGGCTTTTTTGGATGAGCCGATGGTTATCAATCCAATGGAAATTAAATTAGTTCCTACTGGAATTAAAGCTGAAGTTCCAAAGGGTTACGAAATTCAGGTAAGGGCTAGAAGCGGTTTGGCTTTGAAACATGGAATCTCTTTAGTCAACGGAGTAGGAACGGTGGATTCAGACTATAGAGGTGAAATTGGAGTAATTTTAATAAATTTGGGAAAAGAAGATTTTGTTATCAATAATGGGGATAGAATCGCTCAATTAGTAATAGCAAAATATGAATATGTTGAGATAGAAGAAGTAAAGGAGCTTACAGACACTGAAAGGAACCCAGAAGGATTTGGTTCCAGTGGTATAAAATAATATGGCGAATTCGAGAAGAAGAGTGAAGAAGAGGACGAAGAAAAAGTCTTTAAATTTTGAAATTAATAGTTGGACTAGGGTCATACTAATCCTTTCTGCGATTATATTGTCCCTTTGTTTTTTGACTGATAAAATGGGCAGTGTGGGATTTTTTATTAACAATTTCTTTTACTTTATTTTAGGAAATTCCACAATAGTTCTTCCTATATTAATGGTTTTTTTGGCAATTAATTCTTATTTAAATTCCATTGAAACTTCGGATATGTTGTTGGTGGTATCTGCCTTATCAATTTTAATTTTATCATCTATATTTCTAGACTCAATTTCCTCTCTTCCTGGTATTTATAGAAATAGATTTGCTTTTGGAATTGACCCTAGAATAATAGGTATAAATGGAGGCATTTTAGGGGCTTTCATTAATTCCTTCTTACTTAATTTATTTGGAAGTTTAGGTCTTACTCTCATAGTCGTGGTTTTGGCATCTGTATCTTTAGTCGTATTTTTCAATTTAGACTACCAAGAAATGGGAAATAATATTGCAATTGGCTTTGAAAATATAAATGAAAAATCCAAAGAGATTATTAATAATGCCAAAGAAAAATCCATTGAAAGAAAGAACAATAAGGAAATAAAAGGGATTGAATACGATAATAGAAGAGAAGAAATTAAAATAAATCATCCTAACTTGATGGACAGTAGCCAAGCTTTCGAAGAAGAAAATAAAAAGGCTATTAGTTTTCAAATGGGAGAGACTACAGAAAGTAATCAAGAACCCTTTGTAATAGAAAGTCGAAACTTAGAAGAAGAAAAGGAACTAGAAAAAATTTCTAAAGTGACGGCATCTGATAAATTGGAAATCCAAAAAGAAATTAATGACAAAGAAGAATCCACTCCTGTATACGAGTATCCTCCAATTTCTTTATTAAACAAAAGAAAACAAAGAGATAAAATAGATAAAGAAGAGATTTATAGAAATAGTAGAATAATCGAAGAAACCATGGCTAATTTTGGAATTGATGCTAAAGTTCAAAGTGTAAATACTGGACCTACTGTAACTTGTTATGAATTGGTACCAGCGGCGAACGTAAGACTTAATAGGATAGTTGGATTGGCAGACAATCTTTCCTTTAGTTTGGCATCTCCAGATATTAGAATTGAAGCTCCAATTCCAGGAAAGACAGCCGTAGGTATTGAGGTTCCCAATAGGGAAAAATCCATGGTAACATTGGAAGAAGTTATTAACTCCAATGCCTTTAGAGAAATAGATTCTGATATACCACTGGTTTTGGGAAAAGATACGGATGGAGATATAATAATCTCTACTATTGACGATATGCCCCATCTTTTGATAGCAGGCGCTACGGGATCTGGTAAGTCGGTTTGCATAAATTCCATTATAATTTCTCTATTGTATAAGACTTCTCCTAAAGATTTAAGGCTTATATTAATCGATCCTAAGATAGTTGAATTGGGAGTTTATAACGATATTCCCCATCTTTTAATACCAGTTGTAACTGACCCTAAAAAGGCTGCGTCCACATTAGCTTGGGCAGTAGAAGAAATGGAAAGAAGGTATAAAACTTTTGCAGAAAATTTTGTAAAAGATATTCATGGATATAATGAAAAGTTTGAAGGCACTGATGAAAAACTTCCAAAGATTGTAATTATAATTGACGAGTTGGCTGACTTGATGATGGTAGCTTCCAATGAGGTTGAAGACTACATTGCCAGATTGGCACAAATGGCTAGAGCGGCAGGGATGCATTTAATATTGGCAACCCAAAGGCCTTCTGTAGATGTCATTACTGGAACGATTAAGTCAAATATCCCATCTAGGATTTCCTTTGCCGTTTCTTCCCAAGTAGATTCTAGAACCATACTAGATTCCTCAGGGGCAGAAAAACTCTTAGGAAAAGGGGATATGTTATTTGATGCTTCCACTTATTCAAAACCCAAAAGAATCCAAGGGACCTTTGTATCTGCAAAAGAGGTGGATAGAGTTGTGGACTTCTTCAAAGGCAGAGATTACAATGTGGATGTAAGTGAAGAAATAATAGAAGAAATTGAAATAGCAAGTGATATGAAGAAAATGGATGCGGATCCTTTATTTATGGATGCTTTAAAGCTGGTAGTATACGATGAACAGGCTTCAATATCTTATTTGCAAAGAAGGTTAAGCATTGGATACTCACGGGCAGCCAGAATTGTGGATACTATGGAAGAACAAGGATTTGTAGGTCCTTCTAAAGGCTCAAAACCTAGGGATATATTTATAACTGAAGAAGATTATTTAAAATTGTTAGGAGAAGATTTTGGCTAATAAAAAGGTGTATTTTACGACTTTGGGATGTTCTAAAAACGATGTAGACACTGACTCCATGAGAAGTATTTTAGAAAAGAAGTCTTATGAAAGTGTATACGACCCAGAATCTGCAGACATTATAGTAATAAATACTTGTGGATTTATTGAATCAGCTAAAGAAGAATCCATTGAAGAAATATTTAATATGGCTTCCATAAAAGAAGATAGAAAAATGTTAGTAAGTGGATGTTTGGCTCAAAGATATGGCAAAGAACTTTTGGAGGAGATTCCTGAAATAGACGGAATTTTGGGAACTGGACAAATTTCCAATATAGAAGAATTTATCAAAAGAATGGAAGAAGGAGAGAGGGTCAATGACGTTGGCAATCTTAATTCCCAGCATTCTGAAGGTATATACAAGACCGAGGTTTCTGTAACAGAGTATGTCAAAATTGGAGAAGGATGTAATAATTTTTGTAGTTATTGCATAATACCATCTTTAAGAGGAAAAAATCGTTCTAGAAGTATTGAAAATATACTAAAAGAAGTGGAGCATCTGGTAGAAAAGGGCGCTCGAGAAATTATTCTCATAGCACAAAATACGACAGATTATGGAATCGATATCTACGGAAAATATGCCTTACCAAAATTATTAAATAAACTCGAAGAAGTAGAAAAATTAAAGTGGATAAGAGTTTTATATCTATATCCTGACAATTTTTCAGAAGAGTTGATTCAATGCTTTAAAGAAAACAAAAAACTTTTACCCTATGTGGATATACCACTTCAACACGTCAATGACGAAGTGTTGAAGAATATGAATCGCAGAACTAACAAAGAAGATATAATAAAATTAATAAAAAAACTTAGAGAAAACGTACCAGGGATAGGAATTAGATCCACTTTTATTGTGGGATTCCCAGGAGAAAGGGAGGAGCAGTTTAACGAACTTATAGAATTTTTGAAAGAGGTTAAACTGGATAGAGTTGGGGCCTTTAAATTCTCGAGAGAAGAGGGAACTGTGGCGTACAAAATGGCAGACCAAATTCCTGAGGAAATAAAAGAAGAAAGGGTAAATATCTTAATGGAAGTCCAAGAGGAAATTTCCTTTGACAATCTCTACAAAAAAAGAGGAGACGTATTAGAGGCTCTTGTAGAAGAAGTTTACGATGATATTATTGTGGGAAGGACTTATTTAGACTCTCCAGAGATTGACGG
>JAEZYW010000219.1 GCA_023418835.1 Bacillota bacterium
CGCCAAATTTAGTGTATGAATTAACCCAGCTTCTCACCAAACTTTCCTGAGAAATCTCATGTTTATTTGCTAAATAACTATATCCTCCTTCACCATTAAGATAAGCCATAACTACTTTTAATTTAAATTCAAATGTGTATGATTTTGACATACAAAAACCCCCAAATCCTTGTCCGGATTTAGGGGGTCAGTTCATTTAAACTGGCGATTTTCTTTTAACTATAAATGGGATTTTCCCTTCTTCCCAAATTGTATACTTCTTCTTTGGAGATGTTAATAACGGAAGTGTCGGCAAATAAATCTGAAAGATTTTGCTTTTTTTCCGTAAAGGCTGTTAGGAGATATAGGAGGGATAAAATTCCATAGGTGTGGATAAATCTCCCGAAAAATTCCCTTATAATTACCGTTATCAAATCCAATTTTTCCCCATCCAATTTAACTACCCTCAAAGAAAAAATTGCCTTTCCAATAGTTTGCCCATTTGTCGCATAGGTGCTAATTGTAAAATACAATAGGGTTATAAACGTGGATAAAACCCAGTAAACTTTTGGGGAAATATAGATTCCTGTAAGGTTTAAAAAGCCTCCCAATAGGATTTTTACAAATACATTTGCAATTATACCGTCAACTAAAAAAGAGAACATTCTAATAAAAAAACCTGCGTAAAGCTCTTTTGGATAGATTTCTTTTTCAATATCTTCTCTGTAAATCCTAGAGTTTACAGTATATTCTCCCTTATCATTTGATCTTTTTTCATCTTCTTTGATTTCAATATATTCATTCATTATTTACCTCCATAGAGATACATTGGAGTGGGTAGATTTTTATAATTTTCCATTAACTCTTTTAGTTGATATAGCTCGGAGTTTCCTTCTACAGAAGATTTCATAAAGTTAAAATATCTGAAAAAATCTGGAATCTTGTCTCTTTGGTAGTAAAAAACTTCCGAGCCTTCCAATCCGTTTTCGGATTTTAAAGTTTCCAAAGTTTCTTCTTTAAAGGAAATTTCGTCTATAAGACCGTTATTTAAAGCTTGGGTAGCAGTATAAATTCTTCCGTTTGCCAACTGTCTAACAGTTTCTTCGCTCATACCCCTACCATTGGCGACGATTGTAACAAAATTTCCATAAGCTTCGTCAATTATTGATTGCCAAACAGCCCTTTCTTCTTCTGTTGCAGTTTCAAAAGGACTTCCCATTGCCTTGAGATTTCCAGAGGTGTAGTTTGTGACTTTAACCCCGTGTTTGTCTAAAAGTTCCGTTACGTCAAAGGTCGTGCTAATAACTCCAATGGAGCCCGTCAAGGTCTCTTGGGTTGCGAAAATCTTTGTCGCATCTGCTGAAACGTAATATCCACCCGATGCTGCTAGTCCCAACATTTGAACGTAGATGGGAATATTTTTTTCTTCTTTAATTTTCAAAATTCTGTTTCTTATTTCTGCAGATTCGTAAACTCCTCCACCAGGAGTGTCAACTAGAAATAAAATTCCTTGGATAGTTGGATCTTCCAAAGCTTTATCTAGTTGTTCAAGCATAAATTCGTGGTCGTATCCCACAGGGGAATTTCCTCCAGATGCAATAGTTCCCATTAGTTCTAAAATTAAGATTCTGGAACTGGGGTTTCCAACTTCTACGATTTCTTCGTAAGTTCCTGCATTTCCAAATGTCAACTCTTTCAAAGCCTCGATTTGGGGTGAGCTTTCTGGTTTGTACTTCGGTATGACTAGAGAAATGACAAATAACACCAAAGCAATTCCCACTGCCAACCATCTTTTTTTGTTCATCATTTCCTCCTAAAATCTTAATTATACTTTTAATTCTTCTATTTTTTTATCTAAATTGGATTTTGCAAAAATTGAAGCTGCCGTTCCAATTAAAATTAAAATTGCAAAAACCACAAATACCATTAAAAATGTAGTTTGGTTCATCACAGTATTTTCAAAGATAACCCCCAAAGATTGAGTAAACACTGCACTTCCAAAGAAACAAAGGGTATTAAAAATTCCACTAACCACAGATCTTTGGTGGGGTTTTGCATAATCTCCCAAAGTAGTAAAGGCGTTTGGAACTGTGGAACTGTTAGTTCCTCCCAAGACAAATGCCATGATTCCAGTTAAAATAATTCCGCTATTTGGAGGTGTTAAACCGGCTAATAGCCAAGCTACTGCTGTAAACATTGCCATTTTTATTAGGGCGTTAAATCTTCCCGATTTGTCAGCAAGCCTACCCACAAGGGGGGTAAAGAAAATTCCTCCAACGCTAAATATCATCATCATAATACTGGCATTTCTTACGTTGAAATTAAAAACTTCCACGTAATAGGTGGTTCCCCAAAGACTTTGAAAGGCCTGTCTGGCTCCGTTGAATATCAATCCAAAGAGGGAAGTCGCCGCCAAGAATAAATAAAAGTGTTTTGAAATTGGATCTTTTTCTTCCTTTTTAACTTCCCTTTTCACCCCGAGATTTCTCTCTTCATACAAAAAGAAAGAAGCTATTGCCAAAAGAACTACAATTATTCCAAATCCGTTGTAAATGGTGACGATGTCGAAATTGGAAAGGAGCATTTCAAAGGGCATGGTAGATAATACAGAACCTAAATTTCCCACTGCAACATAAATTCCTAAATATGTGCTGTAAACTCGAATGTCAAACCATCCTCTTATCATGCTAAGGCTAGGGACATAAATTCCCGAGACGGCAAATCCAGTTATCAATCTTCCGATCATCAACTGATTATAGGTTTCTGCATGCCCAAAAATATACGTTCCAATTACCAAAGCAACTAGACATACTTGTATAATTTTTTTGCTGCCGTATTTGTCAGCAATAATTCCAAAGGGGATTTGAGTTAGTCCGTATACGTAAAACATTATGGAACCCAAAGTTCCAATTTGTGTAGTTGTAATTCCCATTTTTTCTACAAGATAAGGAGCTAAAACTGCCATGGACTGTCTATGGAAGTTAGTCCAAAAATATGCCATGGCTACAACAGTTAAACAAAAAACCGCTCTCTTTCTATCTATAATCCTTCCCATTCTATCACCTGATTTAATAATAACTCAATTTCATCTTACCTTCAAGCCAAGTAAAACTTGTTTTTTTATGATATAATACATATTAGTTTAATTATTGGGGTTTACCAAACCAATGCAGGTTTAAAGACGAGGGGGATCACATGGACAATAAATTAAATAACAATATAGATATCCTAGTTGCAGACGACGAAAACGCAATTGCAGACATTATAAAATTTAATTTAATAAAACAAGGATACACAATTAGAATAGCAAACGACGGAGATGAAACCCTTAAATCTATAGAAGAAAAATCGCCAGATTTACTAGTCTTGGATATTATGATGCCTAAGAAAAATGGATTTGAGGTCTTAGAAATTCTTCGTAAAAACAATAAGTTTCCAGTTATCATTTTGACTGCAAAGGAAGAAGAAAGTGATAAGATTCGAGGGCTAGAACTGGGAGCAGACGATTATATGGTGAAGCCT
>JAEZYW010000225.1 GCA_023418835.1 Bacillota bacterium
AGCCGAAGAACTTGCCAAGGAAATTGGCAATGGCACAGTGGCGACAGTGGGTCAAATGAAAATAAAACCAGGATCTTCAAACGTCGTTCCCTCTCAAACAACTTTCATTGTAGACATTAGATCTAAATCTATGGATTATATTAACCAAGTTGTGGAAGGTATGGAAAAATCACTAGAAGAAATTGTAGAAAAAAATAAAGATCTTTCATATGAAATCAATGACTTGCTAAATGTTAATCCTGTAAAAATGTCAGATGATTTAAAAGATTTGTTCAGTTTAAAAGCAAAAGAGCTAGGACTATCTGCGAAGAATATGCTCAGTGGCGCAGGTCATGACGCCATGATTATGGGAGAAATTGTAGACACGGGATTGATTTTTGTTCCAAGTAAAAATGGACGCAGTCACAGCCCCCTAGAATGGACGGATTACGAAGACTTGCAAAAAGGAATAGAGTTAATTTATGAAAGCATAATAGCTTTTGAATAAATTTGATGATAGACCAAAAAATGCCTGATATGAAAAAGTAGCTTCATATCAGGTATTTTAATTTAAAACATATCGATTAAATACTTTTGATAAATTTGATAACCTAGGTACAAAATTCCCGCTATAATGGCAAGTTTGAAAGCCATCCCTATTAAAAATCCCAGTAATTTGAAAATCAAAACCAAAACGATTATTCCTATTGCTAAATTCATGGCAACCTCCTTTAAATTAATATATTCAATTAAGCATTCTATATTATTAATTATAATACCCTATAAAATAAATATCAATCAAAAAAAGATAATAAATATTAATTATATGGTATAAAGGTCAATTGAAAAAACCCCCAATCCTCGTCTGGATTAAGGGGTCAATCTAAATTTTATATTATGAAATTATTTAATGTATCCGACGTGTTTAATTAAATCTTCATAAACCTCTTCTTTTCTTTTGTTGTACTCAATTTTATTTTTTTCAAATATGTTATTGCCTTTTGTGTCTATTGATACAATTAAAGGTCCAAATTCTTCAACATCACATACCCAAAGGGTTTCTGGCATTCCTAATTCTTTCCATTGGGCATCTACAATTTTTTTAACTCTAGTAGCAGCCCATACAGCATTGCCAGCGGGAATAACTACATGTATAGCTTTATACTCTCTACAACCTTCTTCTGTGTTTTTGCCCATCCCACCTTTACCAATAATAACTTTGACTCCAGTTTTTTTGATGAATTCTTTTTCAAATTTTTCCATTCTCATGCTGGTCGTTGGGCCTACTGAGATCATTTCGTAATTACCGTTGTCTTCTCCAATTATTGGACCTGCATGAAGAATTGCCATATCTTTTATATTTACAGGAAGTTCTAAACCTTCTTCAACGACTCTTCTATGGGCTACATCTCTGCAAGTTACCATTCTTCCAGTTAAGTATACAATATCTCCTATTTGTAAATCTTTTATATCTTCTTCCGTAATTGGCGTATTTAATATTTTTTTATTCATACTAATTCCTCCTCATGGCTTAGTATTTGATAATCTAAATTTTCATCTAAAACTATGCATCCTCTTCGGTGAGACCAACATCCTACATTAAGGGCTACTGCCAACACACTTGGATGGCGAGCTGTATTTACAATATTTACACCCATGACAGTACTTTCCCCACCAAAACCTTGTGGTCCAATTCCCAATTCATTAATTCCTTTTTCCAGTCTTTTTTCTAAATCTGCCGCTTTTTCATCTTCATTATGAGATCCGACATCTCTCATTAAAGCCAATTTTGAATTCATTGCTGCGGTTTCTATAGAAGTTCCGATTCCAATACCCACTAAAAGTGGAGGGCATGCATTAAGTCCATAGCTTGTCATTCTATCAAGTACAAATCTTACAATCCCTTCATAACCCTCACCAGGCATCAATGTTATACCAGCACCAGGAAGTGAACAACCTCCTCCTGCCATATAAGTATATATTTTTGCATCACTTCTATCTGGAACAATTTTAGTAAATACAGAAGGAGTGCCGTTTCCAACGTTATTTCTAGTATTATATTCTTGGAATGTCTCTACGGAATTATGTCTTAAGGGAGTTTCAACAGTTGCTTTGTAAGTAGCTTCTTTTAGTAGTGACTCCAAATTACCTCTCAAGGGAAAATGTTCTCCAACTTCACAAAAAAATTGCAAAACACCTGTATCTTGGCAACTTGGCCTTTTCATCTCCCAAGCCAACTCTTGATTTCTTTCCATTGTTTCATAAATAATTTTTGCTAGAGTGCTAGTCTCTTTTTTTGCAAGTTCAGCTAATTTTTCTTCCACATCTTTTGGCAATTTCATACTTACCAATCTAATAAAAGATGACATCTCTTCAATTAATTTATTTTCTAAATTTTTATTATTCATTTTTATCTCCTTTTAAATAAAATATATACACAATTAAACCTATTGAAATTAACTATTGTTGAGGAAAGAATGGAAACAAAATTGGTAGCAATATAAGTGCAGCTATTCCACATATTAAGATTAAAGGTAAGCCAGATTTTACATAATCCCTAAATTTGTATCCCCCAATATTATAAACCATTGTGTTTGCAGGCATTCCTATTGGCGTTGCATAAGCCATAGATCCACCAATAACTGTCGCCATTAGAACTGCTCTTGGATCAGCTCCCATAGATTGTGCAATTGATAAACTAATGGGGACCATTAATGCAGTAGTTGCTGTATTTGACATGAAATTAGTCAAAACGACGCAAATTACAAATATGACGATTAACAATAGAGTTGGCGATGGATTATCTCCCATCAAAGATACAATTTTATCAGCAATGAGTTGTCCAGTTCCTGTTTCTTGAAGTGCACGAGCAAGGGCTAAAGAACCTACAAAAAGTAATATTGTATTCATATCTATAGATTTAATGGCATCACTTCCAGAGATTACCTTTAAGACTACTAAAGCTAAAGCTCCTATCCAAGCCGATATAAATAGCTTTATCCCAATTTGTTTTTCAAAAACCATTGCTATAACTGCTACAATTAATACTATTAATGAGGTATATTGTTTCCATTTAGGTACGTCATCATAATTAACTTGTTTTGAATATGTAGAATCCATATTTTCCTCACTTGTGCGTTCGGGTAATAGCTTATAACCTATAGTAATGAAAAATATAGTTCCGATTATTAAAATTGGAAGACCAATTTTTGAATATTCAAAAAAACCAAATTCTAGATTAATAGGCTCCAAAGCTGATTGTGCTATCATATTTCCCGGTGCGCCAACTAGACTTAAGTTACCTCCCATAGCTGCTGCGAAAACCAAAGGCAAAAGCAACTTTGATCGTGAGATTTTATTGCTTTGAGAAATTCCAATAAGAACAGGTATTAATACAGCTGCTGTTCCTGTATTTGAAAGTATTCCTGACATTAAGCCCGTTACTATCATGACTGCAGCAATAAGCTGTCGATCAGTTTTTGCAAATTTAGTTACAATACCCCCTACTTTTTGTGCCATTCCTGTCTCAAAAAATGCAGCACCTATTATAAACATTGCAATAAATAATAAAACATTTGAATCTGTAAATCCCGCAAAAGCCATATTAGGTTCCAAAACTTTTGTAGCAGCTAGTCCTACAGCTACAATCATTGCAGTTACCCAAAGTGGAATTTTTTCCCAAGCAAACATTACTACTGCGAATACTAAAAAAATCAAAGTAATAAGTTGTTTTTCCATATAATCCTCTCTTCCTAATTCTACCTAAGTAGAATGAATTTTAATATTTTATTATTATTCGAATAACTTAATAAATAGATTATATTTAATTGAAATCCACCTTACTATCCTTAATTTAAGAGATTTTTGTGCAAAATTTTTTAAAATAATTTATAATTTTTATTTATCTAGATTCTTTTCATAAAAAAACTTAAATCTTATATTATTACAAAATGTTGTAAATTCCTAGGAAACAAAGGATAGAAGAGAATTTAAACATAAAAAAATAAACACCCATATCTTAAATAATTCCCTAGTTAAAATTTAAGATAGAAGGTGTTATTAATGAATTTTTAATTTCTTTACTAATTCAATGACCTTATCGTACGCCTTGTTTTCTATTTCAATTCCCGTGTTTAAATAATCATTTATGAATTTTCCGTTGTCGTCCTTATATTCATTTTTCCATTCCTTACTTGCCTTTGTCCAATATTCGTGATTAGTATCTAAAAAGACTTTTTTAAATTCAGAATCTATGGCTATGGTTTCTTGGTCTAGAGATGATCTATATTCTGAGGGAGATCTACCAAAATGTTCCCTAAAAATAGTATTAAACGCTTTAATATTTGTAAAACCATGCTCCAATGCAATGTCACTTATTAATTTGTCGGATTGTTTCAAGTCTTTCGTTGCTTTAGTTAATCTATATCTGTGCAAATACTCTGTAAATGGTATTCCTACATGTTTTGAGAATAACTCAGAAGTATAGTTAGGATGATAACCTGCAATATTTGCTAAATCATTAAGTTTAATTCTTTCAGAGTAATTATTGTTAAGATAATCTATCATATTTCTTATAGTGGCATCTTCAATGGAATTTGTCTCTTTTAAATCTTCAGATTCATTTAATTGTGAAAAATTCACTAAAGATTCGTATAAAATTATTTGTGTTGCTAAATTTCGTTTTACTTGATTAAGAGGATGATCGTCTAAAAAAGAATTCACTATGGTATCTAATGACTTTCTAATGTTGATTGAGTAGTTACTATATCTCGTCTTATCATTAGTAACTCCAAACCAACTAATTGTAAAAGGACTTTTTTCACCTAGTTGAATTATTTTTGGATTAAAATGTAAAACTATGGCTACTGTGTCCTTTTCCTTTGATAAAGTTGCATGTCCCTTTTTAGAATCTATAAAGCAAATATCATCCTTTTCTAAATGATAAATATTTCCTCCCACACAAGCTTCAAGACTTCCGTTGACAACGACTAAACACTCAACGTGATTATGCCAATTAAAATTGAATGCGCCTACATAATATGCATAACATTCTAAAGATAAATCCTCTCCACATTCTAAATATGAAGGTATATTATATTTGAAATTGAGTTCATTCATATGATACTCCTTTTAGTTATCTACTATAACTTTAAATTATATAATTTAATCAATAAATGTATTGTACAATATAATCAATTCCTACTCAAATGAATGTAGGAATTTCTGAGATACTATTAAAATTCAGTTCTATAAATAATTTTCTGAGATAAATACGATAAATCCTTGCCAACAAGATATTTGTAAATAAATAAAAATTATTCTATAATGTGTAATAGATTACTTTAGAAAGAAGGATTAAATGAGTAATACAATTTGTGCAATATCGACTTCCATTGGCAGGGCTGGTTTAGGAATTGTCCGAATGACTGGCGATGAATCTTTGGAAGTTTTAAATAAAGTATTCAAAGGAAATAAAAACTTTGAAAATAGAAAGTCCACATACGGCCATATCGTCGATGGCGAAAAAGTTATCGATGAGGTTTTGACCGTTTATATGAAAGCTCCAAATACCTACACTCGCGAAGATGTGGTGGAAATTTACACCCACGGGGGCGCAGTTGCAGTTAGGGAAGTTTTGAACACACTTTTAAAAAATGGGGCTAATTTAGCAGAGCCTGGAGAATTTACAAAGCGAGCATTTTTAAATGGAAGACTTGACCTTGCTCAGGCAGAGGCGGTCTTAGATTTAATAGATGCCAATACTTCTATGAGCTATGAAAACAGTTTAAATCAATTGGAAGGCTCCCTTTCTAGATCTGTAAAAGAAATAGAGGGAAATTTAATGGAAGTTATGGCATCAACTGTTGCTGAAATAGATTTTCCAGAAGACGAGATCGACACATTGAGCGATAATGAAAAAATTAACAAACTTAAGCCGATATTAGAAGATATAGACAAACTTTTGCAATCTTCAAAGCGAGGTAAAGTTCTTAGAGATGGAATCAAAACTTTGATTCTTGGAAGGCCAAATGTGGGTAAGTCTTCCCTATTGAACGCTTTACTAAAGGAAAATAGGGCTATTGTTACAGATATTCCTGGCACCACTAGGGATACAATTGAAGAGATTTTAGATTTAGATGGAATTCCTCTAAACCTCATAGATACTGCCGGTATAAGGGAAACCGAAGATGAAGTTGAGCTCATAGGAGTGGAAAAAGCTAAGAGCCAAATCCGCGAGGCAGACTTGGTTTTAATACTTTTGGATTCTTCAAAAGAGTTATCCACAGAAGATGTGGATATCTTAGAATTTGCCAAGGATAAAGAGAAAATAATTATAATAAACAAGACAGACTTAGAGCAAAAACTGGATTTAGAAAAATTAAAAGACTACAAATATATAATGACTTCTATAATAGAAGGAACTGGAATTGATGAACTTCAAGAAGAGATAAAAAGTTTATTTTTTGAAGATAAAATTTCTTC
>JAEZYW010000019.1 GCA_023418835.1 Bacillota bacterium
CCGGCGATAACTGGGTCAATGGAAGGTATGACCCCACCTTTGGCGTTAGCCATGTATACGGCCATGGGAATTTCTGGATCGGAAATTAAAAGGACGAGTAAACTTGCTTTAGTATGGGTTTTTGCCCATTTATTGGTGGCTATATTAATTTTACTGAAAATAATACCAGTGCCATTTATAGGAGGTTGAGATATGAAAAAAATTAGCGATATTTCCAGAAATATTTTTAGCATAACTCTATTTGTATCCTTAATTGGCGGTGGAGTTGTGGGTATACTTTATTTAGTAGCTATAATTATTGGAGGAGGAAGTGGCGAAGCTTTAGCAGTTGCTACAAAATCCAACATTTTGCCTTGGTTTATAAGAACTGCAGCAGTTGCCATGTTTTCTGGTTTAGTTGAGATTTACACAAAGGGTGAGCATTTTCTTTCCATGGGAAATGACAAGAAGGACAATTAAAATAGAGATTTTAGATTAAGTCACAGATAGGTGAAATTTCCTTTTTGACTTGACTTTAGCTCTATAAATAATATAATATAAAAATAAATATAAAATATTTTAAATAATTTTTGAGGTGAAAATAATGTTTGAACAATTAAGAGATGTTATAGTAGAAAATTTAGGAGTATCAGAAGAAGAAGTTACTTTAGAATCCAACTTAATAGATGATTTAGGAGCAGACTCCCTTGATGCTGTTGAACTTTCAATGGCTATTGAAGATGAATTTGACGTTGAAATTGAAGACGAAGAATTCCAAGAACTAAAAACAGTTGGAGACATTCTTAGAGCGATTGAAGAAAAGAAATAATTATGGATTTAGATAAATTAAGAGCTATCCTTGAAATATTTGAAGAAAGCAAGATTTCTAAATTAGAAGTTGAGGATGAAAATTTAAGAATAGCTATGGAAAAGGGTGGAGGACAAATGACTTACACCCTTTCTGAATCTTCAAATACAATTTCACCGGTAGATAAAACTATTATAGATGAAAAACCAGCGGCTGAAGAGGCAACTGGATATATTGTAAAAGCGCCATTAGTTGGAACTTTTTATACTGCTCCTTCTCCAGGGGCCAAACCTTTTGTAGAAATAGGTCAAAGGGTTTCCGCCGGAGATGTTCTTTGTATTTTAGAAGCAATGAAGATGCTAAATGAAATCAAAAGTCCCGTATCTGGTACAGTGAAAAAAGTTCTTGCCATTAATGGAGATCTCATCGGATTCAACGATGATTTATTTGAAATAGAGGAAAAATAATGTTAAAACGCGTACTTATAGCAAATAGAGGAGAAATTGCCATAAGGATTATAAGGTCTTGTAGAGAACTTGGAATTGAAACCGTCTCGGTGTATTCAACTGTAGATAAGGATCAACTCCACGTTTTAATGGCTGATTATTCAATTTGTATTGGCGGATCTAGATCTCAAGATAGCTATTTAAACGTAGACAATATTCTAACTGCAGCAATTGAGATGAACTGCGATGGGATTCATCCAGGATATGGATTTATGTCAGAAAATCCCAACTTTGCAAGGCTAGTTGAAGAAAATGAAATGAAATTTATCGGACCGTCAGGGGATATAATCGAACTAATGGGAGAAAAATCCAAAGCCAGAGATTTGATGAAGGCAAATGGAGTTCCCACAGTTCCAGGTTCAGAAGGAATAATAAAATCCTTTGATGAAGCTTTAGAGATAGCTGAAAAAATAGGATATCCCGTTTTGATAAAAGCTTCCAGTGGAGGCGGCGGAAGAGGTATGCGGGCTGTGTTTTCTAAAGATAAATTAGAAGATGCATACAACAGTGCAAAATCTGAAGCCATGCAAGCCTTTGGAAATGACGAAGTATATTTGGAAAAGTTAATCCTAAATCCCAAGCATATTGAGTTTCAAATTTTAGCAGATAGACATGGAAATGTGGTCCATTTAGGTGAGAGGGAATGTTCTATTCAAAGAAAAAATCAAAAAATGATAGAAGAGGCTCCCTCTATTTTTTTAAGCAATTCTTTACGAGAAGAAATGGGACAAGTGGCGATAAAAGCTGCTAAGGCTTGTAATTATGAAAATGCTGGAACAGTTGAATTTATAGTGGACAAAGAAGGAAACTATTACTTCATAGAGATGAATACTAGAATTCAAGTGGAACATCCAGTAACTGAGATGGTAACGGGAGTGGATTTGCTTAGAGAACAACTTAGAATAGCCAGCGGTTTGAAATTGCCCTTTAAACAAGAGGATATTAAATTAAGGGGACACGCCATTGAAGTTAGAGTAAATGCAGAAAACCCCTTAGAGGAATTTAGACCAAATGTTGGAAAAGTGGATTTCTTTTTTCAACCTGGGGGCTTTAGCACTAGATTTGACACTTTCTTATTCAGCGATTGTGAGGTATCTCCTTTTTACGATTCCATGCTTGGAAAAATAATTGTCCACGGTGAGACTAGATTGGAAGCAATTAGGAGAATGAGAAGGGCAATTGAGGAGACGATAATTTCTGGAATAACGACTAATTTGGGAATTCAATATGCAATTCTCCACGATCCAGTATTTTTAAGGAGAAACTATTCCACAGCCTATATTGAAGAAAGACTAGATTATCTACTGGAACAAATAAAAGTCATAGGAGGATAATTTTTTGGAAAATTTAAGAACTCGTAAGTCTCTCCTATCTCTTTTGAGAAGAAAAAGAACTGGAGATCCTAAAGAGGAGCTTTTCATAAAATGTGAAGAATGTGAAACCCCAACTTTGAGGCAAAAAATGATAGAGACTCATTTTGTCTGTCCCAACTGCGGATTTCACAACTATATGGATTCTAAGTCAAGGTTGGATATGATTTTAGAGCCTGGCTATAGAGTTATCAGCTCTAGACCTAGATATCAAAATCCTTTAGATTATCCTGACTACGAAGATAAACTTAAGGGAAATAAAGCTAAAAGCGGGGCGGATGAAGGGGTAATTTGCGCTAGGGGTAGTATAAAAGATAAAGAAGCGGTAGTAATCGTTTTGGACAAGGGATTTTTAATGGGAAGTATGGGGGCTTATGTTGGCGAAGAAATCACAAAGGCCTTTGAATTTGCAACAAAAAGAAGACTTCCTGTAATTTCATTTTCTGCAAGTGGAGGGGCTAGAATGCAAGAGGGAATAATTTCCTTAATGCAAATGGCTAAAACTTCCAATGCAGTTAGAGAGCATTCAGAAGCGGGACTTCTTTATATAAACGTATTTACAAACCCCACAACTGGAGGAGTTACTGCTAGTTTTGCATCTTTAGCAGATATATCCATAGCAGAACCCAAGGCTTTAATTGGATTTGCAGGTCCTAGAGTTATTAAGCAGACAATTGGAGAGGAACTTCCTGAAGGATTTCAAAGGTCGGAATTCCAAAGAGATCATGGATTTGTAGATATCATATTGGAAAGAAGAATTTTAGTTTCTTATCTTTACAGAATATTAAGTATACATTGAGGGATTTTATGATTGAACAAAGAGAACAAGAATATTTAAACTTAAAAAGTCAATACGAAAATGCCTCAGGTGGCGAGAAGAAAAGACTTCAAAGGGAAATGGAAGATTTATTAAAAAAAGCAAAATCTGAATTGGAACCTTTTGACAGAGTTTATTTGGCAAGACATAAAGAAAGACCAAAGGCAGATGAATTTATAGATCACCTGATTAGAGAAAAAGTTTATCTGTCAGGAGATAGATTATTTGGGGAAGACTATTGCCTAATTGGAGGAATAGGAAAGTTCAACGGAAGATCCGTAACATTTCTAGGAACAAAAAAGGGCAGAAGTATGGAAGAAAATATTAATACCAACTTCGGAATGCCAAATCCAGAAGGATATAGAAAAGCCCAAAGACTTATGAATCAGGCAAATAAATTTGGAAGGCCAATTATTACTTTTATAGATACATCAGGAGCATATCCTGGTTTGGGGGCTGAAGAAAGGGGTCAAGGAGAAGCAATTGCCAGATCTATTATGAACTCCTTTTCTTTAAAAGTTCCAATTATTTCTGTGGTTACAGGAGAAGGTGGATCTGGTGGAGCTTTGGCACTAGGTGTGGGAAATAAGGTGCTATTGTTTGAAAATTCTGTATATTCCATTCTTTCCCCAGAGGGATTTTCTTCCATAATTTGGAAAGACGCTTCCAAGGCTAGAGATGCGAGTAAAATAATGAAACTAACTGCTCAAGATCTCTTTGATTTGAAAGTTATAGATAGAGTTATAGAAGAAGACATCTCTTTTTTAAAAGAGGATTTTTCTATGAATATGAACAGATTGGGAGAGGCTTTAGAAGAAGAACTTAAAGGTTTGGAAAAAGTCTCTGGAAACAGATTGCAAAGCGATAGAGTAGAAAAGTTTAGGAGGATAGGTAGATAATGGGTCTAAAATTTATTAAGACGAGTAGATATATACCTCCAAAAAAAGTTACAAATGACGATTTGGCAAAGGTAATGGATACCAACGACGAGTGGATTCGTGCGAGAACAGGTATCGAAGCCAGAAGATTTGCAGAAGGAGAAGATACTTCTGATTTGGCTTTAAGAGCTGTAGAAAAATTTAAAGAAGAAGACCTTTCTAAGGTGGATGTAATTTTAGTTGCAACCTTCACTCCAGATTTTATAACTCCATCCATAGCTTCAATAATCCAAAAAGAATTAAATGTTCACAATGAATGCATAGCTTTTGATTTTAATATGGCATGTAGTGGATTTGTGGCTGGTCTAAAGGTGATGGATTCTCTTTTAAATAAAGGTAGAAGAGGTATTTTAGTAGGAGCTGAAACGATCTCAAAGGTTTTAGATATGGAAGATCGCACTACGGCAATTCTTTTTGGCGACGGTGCGGGAGCAGTTTTGTTAGAAAAAAATGATGATAAATTAGTTTTCGACATCGGCTCCAGTGGAGATTGTGATGTTTTACACGCTATGGGAAGGACTGTTGATTTAGAAAAGGACATTGCTTTGAGAATGGATGGAAAATCTGTATTTAGATTTGCCACTAATATAATGGTGGAATCC
>JAEZYW010000059.1 GCA_023418835.1 Bacillota bacterium
TAATCTGTTTCAAAATTAGTAGAATCCTCTACATAAGGAAATTTATTGTCTGTTATGTAATTTTCTATTTCCTCTCTAGTGACATTTAAAAGGGGTCTGATTATATTTTCATTTTTATAACCAATTCCCTTTAAGCCATCAAGACCAGTTCCTCTTAAAATCCTCATTAAAAGAGTCTCTACCTGATCGTTATAATTATGGGCTAAGGCAATTTTATCGGCTCCAATTTTTTTCGAAACTCTTTTGAAAAAATCTCGTCTAAGCTTTCTCCCAGCCGCTTCTTTAGAAATTTTTTCTTCCTCAGCTAAAGCGTGCATATCAGCTCTTTCAGATTCAAAATAAATTTCTAGCTTTTCAGCAGTTTTCCTTGAGAATTCTTCATCTCTATCAGCTTCCTTACCCCTTACTCCGTGATTTAAATGACAAATTGCAATCGTCAAATTAAACTCTTCTTTTATTTCTAATAAAGAATATAGTAAAGCAGTTGAATCCATTCCTCCAGAAAAACCAATCAAAATTAGTTCTCCATAATTAATTAAGTTGTGGTCTTTAATGGTTTGTATTATTTTATCTCTCATTATTAACATAAAAAGTGATAGAATATTCTATCACATAAGGAAATTAGTTATTATTATTCTTTCTCCTGTTATTGCTTCTTTTGTTTTCTCTGGTTCTAGCTTGTTGGAGATTTTCATTACTTTGTTTCATAAACTTACTTAATTTATCTTCGAAAGAGACATCGCCGCTTTCTTCTTCTTTGTCATTGAACCAGTCGACATTTCTAGGTTTTGTAGATTTAGGTGTAGCTTGTTTTATAGAAAGTGCAATCTTGCCTTCTTTTTCAGATACTACTTCTACCTTAACCTCATCCCCTACATTTACAACGTCTTCTACTTTTTGAACAAATCCGTTGGAAAGCTCTGATATATGTACCAGCCCTTCAACTCCTTCTTCGATTCTTACAAAAGCTCCGAAATTTGTAGTTTTAACTACTTTTCCTTCGACTATTTCGCCTATACTAATAGCCATTATTTCCTCCCAAATATTATTTATTTTCAAATGGATTGTTGGCGTTTTCTTTATCTTTGTCTTTGAATATGACTTCTTTTGGTTTTACCATTCCATATTCATCCCTTGCAACTTGCTCGATAAATTTTAAACTCCCACTATTTTCAATTTCAATTCTAAGTTTTTCTATGTCTGCATTTATTAGCTCTACCTCTTGGGATTTACTTTCTAGTATTCCCTCTAAGGCATTTATCTGATTTAATTGGTCGTGAATTGTATATGTAAAATAAACTAAAACAAAAATCATAACAATAAATACATATTTTAAACCACTATAGTTTTTTTTATTCATATCCCACTCCCATTAATTATATACAATTTTATAGTCTTTCGTATAATTCTTCAGGTTTCGGATTTACCAAATTCTCACCGTCGTTTATAACTTTTACTTTGATTTCGTTATTAGAAAAATTAATTGTGATAATGTCTCCAGAAACTACGTTGTCACTGGGTTTTGCTATCTTGTCGTTAATTGATATTTTGCCTGCGTCTCCTGCTTCTTTAGCAACAGTTCTTCTTTTTATTAGTCTTGATACTTTCAAAAACTTATCTAATCTCATAATTCTCCAATTTTTATTAAGGTACACATAGAAACTAGATGTACCTTAATTCTTAAACTATTTGTTTACTATTTCTTTAAATCCTTTTCCAGCTCTGAAAACAGGTGCTTTTGATGCTGGGATTTGAATTACTTCTTCAGGATTTCTAGGGTTTCTACCTTCTCTAGCTTTTCTGTGTCTTACTTCGAATGTTCCAAAGCCAACTAATTGTACTTTGTCTCCATCAGAAAGTGCTTCTTGTACAGTTTCGATAAACGCGTTTAATGCGCTTTCAGAATCCTTCTTTGTTAATTCACTTTTCTCAGCAATTTGAGCTACCAATTCTTGTTTGTTCATAATAACCTCCTAAAATAATAAGTTTATATAAATTATATATAACTTCCTAAATTGATTTGGAAATTTGCCACAATCTTTCTAGATCATCTTTGGGAAGGGATTTTATTTCTTTTCCCTCTTTCTCAGCAAATTCCTCCATTGTTTTAAACCTGCTTACAAATTTATCACAGGCTTCAGATAGTAAAAGTTCTGGTTCATAACCAAGGTGATGACAAAGATTAGAAACTGTAAATAACAAATCTCCAAGTTCTTCTTTTAGATTTTCGGGATCTTCCAATGCCTCTAACACTTCGTCGTACTCTTCTTTAACTTTTCCTAATATTTCTCCAGTTTCATCCCAGTCAAATCCTATTCTTGTCACTTTATCAATTATTTTATAAGCTCGAATAGTGGACGGTAATCCTTTGGAATCATTTAATCTTTCCCAAAATTTGTTTAAATTTCTTTGGGAATATTTAATGCTATCCCAATTTTGCAACACTTTAGAGCTTTTGTCAAGGACTAAATCAGTAAAAACGTGGGGATGACGCAAAATTAATTTATTATTTACTTTATTAACCACGTCAATAATATTGAAATCTCCATTTTCCTTGGCTATCTGAGAATGCATTACAACTTGAAATATCAAGTCTCCAAGCTCTTCCGATACAGAATCAGGATCTTCTCTATTGATTGCATCAACTACTTCATAGGCTTCTTCTAGTAGGTCTTGTCTCATACTTTTATGGGTCTGTTCTATATCCCATGGACATCCTTCAGGACCTCTAAGTGTGTCTGCAATTTCTACTAAATCTGAAAAATCAAAAACTTTATCAGGTTTATGTAAAACCAAAGTGGTTTGATGATTTGGCTGGATTTTTCTAGAATAATTTTCTAGAAAGTCGGAGTATATCTCCTCTGTAGAAAGTCCTCCATCTTTGACGATAGAAAATTTAGTATCATTTGGATATATTTCTCCAACTTCTAACATGATTTCGTCTAATAAAAATTCATTGTCTATCTCTTGAATGACTAAGTCTAAGGAAAAATCCACTTTAGAATTTTTATAATCCCTTCCACTTATGGTCTTGTATCCTTCAGTGACATGAAGTATGCGAGAAAAAACCAAATCTACAAAGGATTGATTATTGATAATTTCTAAATCCGTTACTCTTTCAATTAAGAGTTCTACAGACTTTTCTAATACAAAAGGGCTTCCGGGAACAAGGTATATTACATCTTCAATTTCAGAAATATTTATAAGTTTATTTGCTATAATTTCGTCAACTTCTTCTATGAAATCTACTTTTTCATAAATTTCGTCGAAGGAGATAATTTCCTTATAATTTTTTAATTCTTCAATAACAGGATGTCTGTTTGTTCTTGTGAATATTTTTTTATTATTTTCTATAAATGATAATCCAAGATTATTAATGCCAGAAATATCACCTGAACCCATACCAATTACTATAATCTTACCCATTTGCCACCTCTATTGTAATTCTACCTAATTTTACTCAATTTGTCTACTTAAAACTTGAAAAAAACACAGAAAATAGACATTTCTTATCACTTTTCTTCGTTTTTCTAAAAATTATTTTACAATTTCAGTTTTTTTCTATACTTTACAATATCTTTTTAGTGATAATATTAAATTTAAGCAATAAAATAACTCGACAATTTGTCGAGCTATCTTTTTTTAAGGCTTTTCTGTAGTTTCTTCTGGACTCTCTTCTTCTGTCGGAGTTTCTTCTACAGGTGCATTAGCCTTTTGTTCTTCTAAATATTTTTTAATAGATTCTGGTTCTTTTGATGTATCTAAATGTTTCTTTACTTTAGCTTTCTTTTCTAGCTCTTCTAATTCCTTTGAGAACTTTTCACTTTGAATCGCTTTAACAATGTCTTCTCTGTAATCTTCTAGAGAATTTTTAGAACCTGTAATTTCAATTATATGGAATCCATGTTCTGATTCTATCGGTTCGGAAATGTCTCCAACGTTTCCGCTAAAGGCAAAGTTATCAAAGTCTTCTACCATAGTTCCTTGAGAAAAGTATCCCAGATTTCCACCTTGGATTGCTGATCCTGGATCTTTAGATAGTTCTTTAGCTAAAGCAGCGAAGTCTTCTCCAGCTTCTAATCTCTTTAAAACGTTATTAGCTTCTTCTTCTGTCTCAACTAAAATATGTCTAGCTTCTACTTCGTTAAGATAATCTTTGTTCTCATCATAAAAGCTTTGGATTTCTTCGTCAGTAACTTCGTATTCTCCCATTTTTTTGTCTCTGTATTCAGTAATGGTTAAATTATCTTTTAAAATACTTTTGTACTGTTCTTCAGTAACTCCTAGAGATTCTAAAGTAGCTTTAAATTGTTCTTCCCCAGTGTATTCCTTTTCTAGGTCAATTTGTTCTTGAGCTTTTCCATCTAAATCCCCTAAATCTACATCTTTAGCGGCATTGATTACAACTTGGTTTGTAATTAGATTGTCTAAAATATCTTCTCTAATTACCTCTCCAGTAGTTCTACCCAAATTGTCAAATGGTTGTTCAAGTCCTTCCTCTCCCAATTGTGCCACTACTGTTTGTCTACGAATCTTGTAGTACAAATCAAATGTGTCTTGAGAGATTTCTACTCCATCTACCGTTGCTACTGCCCCATCTTTTCCTCCGCCACAACCTGTAAAGAGAAGGGCTAGAGCCATCATTGTTATTAATATTGTCTTCTTATTCATCAAACTCTCCTTTCGAAGTCTAAAGTATTATATCATATTTATTTCGTTTTTTGCAATTTTAACAAAATTATCAGCTAATATTCTCCAATAATTCTTTTATCTCCAACAATGGATATTTTCTAGGATAAAAACTGAATTCTTTTAATCCACTGAAATTGAATTGAATCTGATTTCCGTAATTGTTAATTACTTCGTTAAGATTTTTTATTTCTATCTC
Organism: Bacillota bacterium; assembly: GCA_023418835.1. GTDB lineage: Bacteria > Bacillota > Clostridia > Tissierellales > Peptoniphilaceae > Neofamilia. The sequence goes on from JAEZYW010000059.1 coordinate 4,889, forward strand.
ATTGTCATCAAAAAACTTAAATTTAATCAATTTTTCGTTTCCACTAATTGATTCAATCCCTCTCTCATTTGCCATAAATTTTATTTGAGAGACGTCTAATAAATTGTTAACTGATTCTGGGATATCTCCATATCTATCTATGGCCTCTTCCAATAATTCTGAGTAATCATCGTCGTTTTCTATAAGAGAGATTTTTTTGTAAAATTCCAACCTTTGGTTTTCATCATCTATATAATTATTGGGAATGTAGGCTTCAATATTTATATCAATAGTCGTTTCATTGACGTTCTTTACTTCTTCACCTTTTAGTTTTCTCATAGCATTTTCCAAATATGAAAGATACATATCGTATCCAATTGAATTAATGTGTCCATGCTGTTGAGAACCCAAGACATTTCCAGCTCCTCTTATTTCCAAATCCCTAAGAGCTATTTTATAACCCGATCCAAATTCCGTAAATTCTTTTATTGCCATTAAACGCTTTTCAGAAATCTCACTTAACTGTTTATCTTTGTTGTAGGTGAAATAGGCATAAGCTATTCTATTGGATCTTCCAACCCTGCCCCTAAGTTGATAAAGTTGGGAAAGTCCAAACTTATCTGCATCATATATAATTATTGTGTTTACATTTGGGATGTCTAAACCCGTTTCTATTATGGTAGTACAAAGCAAGACATCACTTTCTTTATTGAGAAAAGACATAAAAGTGTCTTCTAGGGCTCTTTCTCTCATCTGCCCATGGGCAATGGTTATTCTAGCTTCTGGAACTATTTCTTTAAGTTTTCCAGCCATAGATTCTATATCGCTGACTTTATTATATAAAAAGTAGACTTGTCCTTCTCTTTCAATTTCTCTTAAAATGGCTTCTCTAATCATGCCAGTGTTAAACTCTGCCACATAGGTTTGTACAGGAAATCTCTCTTCTGGCGGCTCTTCAATGACTGACATATTTCTTATTCCCACCATAGACATTTGAAGTGTTCTCGGTATTGGAGTTGCAGTAAGAGTTAGAGTATCTACATTTTCTTTTAACATTTTTAAAGTTTCTTTGTGTCTAACTCCAAATCGCTGCTCCTCATCTATTATTAAAAGACCTAAGTCTTTAAATATTACGTCTTTTGATAATAGTCTGTGGGTTCCAATAACTATATCCACTTGACCTTTTCGCAAATTGTTTAAATCAGCTTTTATTTCAGAGTTCGTTCTAAATCTACTTAACAAAGCGACATTTACTGGAAAGTTTCTAAATCTTTCCATCATAGTGTTGTAATGTTGTTGAGCTAGAATTGTCGTAGGAACTAAAAAAGCTACTTGCTTTCCATCCATAACCGCTTTAAAAGCCGCTCTCAATGCCACCTCAGTTTTACCATAACCCACATCGGCACAAAGTAATCGATCCATGGGAGTTTGTTCTTCCATATCTTCTTTGATTTCCAGAGTTGAGTTTAGTTGTCCCTCTGTCTCTTGATAAGGAAAGGCATCTTCAAATTGTCTTTGCCATAAAGAATCTGGAGAAAACTTATATCCCATTTTAGCTTCCCTAGCGGCATAAAGTTCGATTAGTTCATCTGCCATATCATCAATTGAACGTTTAGCTTTATATTTTACCTTGTTCCACTCTACACTATCTAATTTGTGGACCTTAGGAACTTTTTCTCCCGCCCCCACATATTTGTGTAAAAGCCCTAATTGGTCTGTGGGAATATAAAGGCGGTCTGCACCTTTGTATTGAATCAAAATAAAATCTCGGATATTGCCCTGGATTTCCAGTTGTTCTGTACCTTGGTAAATTCCTACACCGTGATTTTCATGAACTACATAACTGCCTATTTCAATATCTGAAAAGTCCGTTATTCCCTTGGATTTTTTCTTTCTTTTCGACTTTTCTTTTTTGATATTTCCATAAATTTCTCTGTGACTAATAACGGAAAATTTTATATCAGAATATTCAAAACCGTTTCTAATAGAGCTCTCATATAGAAAAACTTGTCCAGATTTTATTTCTGCATCTAAGTTTTCGGCTACATTTGAAGCAATTCCCAACTCATCTAAAGCTTCTTGGAGTCTTTCCACCCTCTCCTTGCCTTCTGCTAAAATTACAATCTTAAAGCCTCTATATTGGTATCTTTGTATTTCTTCTTTGAATATATCCATTCGACCATTATAAGAGGTTGTAGATTTCATTCTGAAGTTTAAAATGGACTCTGGTTTTAAATACCTATTGTCTCTTAATATATTGCTAAAAGTGATTTTTGTATGTCTTTGAATCTTTTTAATTATATCTTCGTAATTAAAAAAGCTTTTCTCGTGGGAAAATAAAACTTCCCCAGCTAAAAGTAAATCTGAAAATCTAGTTTTGAAATCTTTATTTAAATTACTGACCTTTTCTTCAATTCTCCTTGGCTCATCAATAAAAATTAATGTGTCTTCATCTCCATAATCCACAATGGAACTCAAATTACTCTCTGGCAAATAGGGAATCAAAAGATCTAAATTTCTAATGTGGAGATTTTCTTTTAATTTGTCTTTAATTTCTCCAAACTTTTCATTTAGTCGATTCAATATGTCAGAATCTTTTATTTTAGTTTCTTTTAAATCTGCTTCTAATTTAGATATGATGTCATCTAGATCACTATCTAATAAAATATTTTCAGCAGCTGGACTAATTTCTATAAAATCAGAATTTTCTATAGATCTTTGGCTTATGGGATCAAATATTCTTATGGAGTCAATTTCGTCTCCAAATAATTCAATTCTATATGGGTATTCATGTATAGGAGAAAAAATATCTATGATTCCCCCCCTAACAGAAAATTGCCCCTTACCCTCGACGCTATGAACATTTTCATATCCGAAGTCAACTAACATTTGAGAAAGCTCTTCAATTTCTATATTATCTGACAAGTCCATATAATAACTTTTTTTGTCAAATATCTCTTTGTCCATAATTTTGTTTAGACAAGCTTCCACTGTGGTCACAACAATTCCATCCTTGTGAATTAAGTTCCACATAGCTTCCACCTGTTTATTTTGTGAATCCAAGGATCTAGCTATGCTATTATAGAAGAAATCTTCCTTTTTTGGAAAGAAGTAAACATTATCTAAATTTAAATTTTTTAAATCCTCATAGATCTTTTTTCCTCTATTTTCATCATATGTGACTAATATTTTTTTCCCAGGAGCATGAAAATTAACGGAGTATAGGAAGTGGCCTAACCCTTCTTCAATTACACCGTTAATAGAAATTACAGATTTTTTCTTTTTTATATCCTCTAAAAGATCCTTATAGGATCCCATAGTAAGAAGTACATCAGTTAAAAAATTGCTCAAAATTCCTCCAATTTAACTAGCTAAAGGAGAACAAATTAATTTGTTCTCCTTATTATCTCAATCTTTTTTTCTTATATTGTATGCGTTCATGGCTATATCAATACCCTTTGAAACAAATGTTAAAGCAGCTTCTCCAGCATTCTTTATTGCAATTTCAATTTCGTCCATTTCATCTTTGGAAAATGCAGATAAAACGAAGTTTGCTAAATCTTGAGACTGATGTTTTTTGCCAACTCCAACTCGTATTCTAGGAAATTGATCTGATTTTATTTGGGTAATTATGGATTTCATTCCGTTATGACTTCCACCGCTACCTTTCATTCGAACTCTTACACCAGCAAACTCTATGTCAACATCGTCATATATTACAATAATATCTTCTGGATTTAACTTATAAAAGTTCATTAAATCCCTTACGGCTTCACCACTGTTATTCATATAGGTTTGAGGTTTTACTAGTAGTATCTTCTCACCTTTGTAGTTAATATCAGCATAAACTGATTTAAATTTAATTTTAGTTAAGTTGACATTTAAACTCTTAGCAATCTCATCAACAGCCATAAAACCTAAATTATGTCTAGTTCTTTGATAATCCTTACCTGGATTTCCCAATCCAATAATTGCTTTCATCTATTATCCAAATATTACACTTATAGACTCGTTTTTGTGAATTCTCTCAATTGCTTGAGCTATAAGGTCTCCTACTCCAACTACTTTTATTTTATTTCTCAAGTTTTCTTCAGGCTGATGAATAGTATCTGTGATAATAAATTCTTCTAAAACAGAATCCTCTATTCTTTGAACTGCGTTATCACTTAAAACTCCGTGGGTAGCGGCTCCGTAAACTTTTTTAGCCCCTCTTTTAGCCAAAACTTCTGCGGCTTTGCAAATTGTTCCCCCAGTGTCTATTATGTCATCTACCATTATTACATTTTTTCCTTCTATATCGCCAATGACATTCATAACTTCATTTTCATTTGGTCTAGGTCTAACTTTTTCAATTATGGCAATTGGCAATTTTAAATAGTTCGCAAATTTTCTAGTACGAGTAACTCCGCCTAAGTCAGGAGAAACTACTACAAAATCAGGATCGCTTTTTACATATTCTTCAAAGTATTTCGCCAGTTTTTCCAATGCAGATAAGTGGTCAACTGGAATATCAAAATAACCTTGAATTTGGCCTGCATGCAAATCCATAGTAATTACCCTGTCAGCACCGGCTACTGTCATTAAGTCCGCTACCAATTTAGCTGTTATAGGTTCTCTAGCCTTTGTCTTTCTGTCTTGTCTAGCGTATCCATAATAAGGTACTACTGCGTTTATTCTTCCTGCAGATGCCCTCTTTAAAGCATCGATTAGGATTAGTAATTCCATTAAATTATCGTTTACAGGAGTACTCGTGGGTTGAACTACGAATACATCTGCTCCCCTTGTGGAATTTGCAATGTTTAAGTTTATTTCCCCATCTTTAAAGTGTTTTACTTCTGTGTCACTTAAAGTTACTCCTAAATATTTACATATATCCTCAGCCAAAGGAATATTTGAATTACCTGAAATAATACTAAGCTCTCCGTACCCCGTGTTCTTCATCAACGTCCTCCTGTTTGATTTAACTTATTTTTTCTTCTTACCCAGCCTGCTATCGTTTTTTGTTCACATCTTTCGATAGCCAAATCCTCTTCTTCTACATCTTTAGTAATAGTAGATCCTGCCGCCACAAAAGCTCTTTTTCCAATATTTACAGGTGCTACTAAATTTGCATTAGAACCAATAAATGCAAAATCTTCGACTGTAGTTTTGTGTTTATTTACTCCGTCATAATTGACAGTAATTACACCACATCCAATATTTACATTGTCTCCAATTTCTGAATCCCCAACATAAGCCAAGTGGCCAGCTTTGGAATTTTCACCAAAAGTTGTATTCTTTAATTCTACAAAGTTTCCAATGTGAGCATTGTCTTTAACTATGGAATTTGGTCTTAAATGAGCATAAGGTCCAATTGTAACATCATTTCCAATTTCCGAATTTTCAATGTATGAACTCTTTATACAATTATTATTACCAATTTTTGAATCTATAATAAATGTATCCCCGGTTATTATACAATTTTCTCCAATTTCTGTCTTTCCAGTTATTCGAGCAGAAGGATAAATTGTAGTATCTTTACCAATTTTTACACCAATTTCAATAATGGTGTTCTCAGGATCTACTACAGTAACTCCTTCTTCTAAATGAATCTTATTTATTCTGCTTCGAAGAATTTTCTCACACTGAACCAGTTGAACTCTAGAATTTATTCCTAAAATTTCCTCCTCGTCTTCAATTAAAAATCCTCCAACTTCTTTTCCTTCAGAATTTAATATCCTAACAACATCTGTTAGATAAAGTTCACCTTGAGAGTTGTCAATATCTAATTTGTTTAGATTCTCCAAAAGAGCTTTTCCCAAAAAAGTATATACGCCAGAATTAATTTCTGTAATTCTTTTTTCTTCTAAATTAGCATCCTTTTCTTCCACAATTTTTTCTACAAAACCTTGTGAGTCTCTAACAATTCTTCCATAACCAAAATTGTCTTTTACATCTGCAGTCATAACGCTGCCTAAGAAATTTTTCTCTTTATTAAATTCCATAAAGGATTTTAAAGTTTCTCCCCTGAGCAAAGGAGTATCTCCACAGACAATTAATATTTCGTCATCGTCTTCAATTTCATCTTCCGCTGCCATAACTGCAAAACCAGTTCCATAAGGTGCATCCTCTCCAATGGGCTGCTCCCTATAGATAACGTTCTCTCCATAACCTTCTAGTTCTTTTATGACCTCTTCTTTTCCATGTCCTACAATTACAATAATCTTTTCTATATCAGATTTTTTTAATTCTCTTATTACGTTTCCCAGCATAGAAATACCCAATACACTATGCAAAACTTTAGGAGTATTGGATTTCATTCTAGTACCTTCTCCGGCTGCTAGTACTATTGCTTTTTTCATAAAACCCCTCTTATTTTAATCTCATGAATAATTATAGTTTTAAACTGTGCTTTCATCAACTACAATCCATAAGTTCTTTCTTATTAATTATAACATTCATGACCATATCAGTCTAATAATTAATACACACTAAAACAAAAAGGCATATGAACTTTATTCTTTAGATAGATATCAATTTATTTGTCATTAAAAAGAGAGGTTTTAATTAATTTCTAACCTCCCTTTACCTTTAAAAGCTTATTCAATTAGAACTATTAGCAATCGAGTAGGGGAAATTAAAATTTCCCCTCTCACACCACACGTACGTACCGTTCGGTATACGGCGGTTCAATTAAATCTAACATTACGCCTGTGTTCATAGTAATCTAATGGACT
>JAEZYW010000072.1 GCA_023418835.1 Bacillota bacterium
CTTTCCATGTGAGACTCGCTATATCTGTCGTATTTATTGTTTTTATCTTTAACAAAAAAAGTCAATAAAAACTCGTTTATATTAGTCTTATGGTCGTAGCTTCCTTGCCAAATATATACAACATCATCAACTTCATCTGTAAAGATGTTGTTTCCAATGTAATCTTTGATTTTATATTCGCTATTTATATCAAAGATGAAAATTCCACCTTCTTTTAAATGTTGGAATACTAAAGAAAAAAGTTTCTTAACATCTTCATATTTATGAATATAATTTATTACATCTAAGCTAGCAATACACATGTCAAATTTCTTATTGAAATGGAAATCTCTTACGTCCATATTAAAGAAAGAGACATTTCTCCTACCCATAAACTTTGACCTAGCTACAGTAAGCATCTCTTCTGAGTTATCAATAGCAAATATATTATACCCAATTAATCTTTCAGTAACATTTCCAGTACCGCAGCCCAACTCCAAAACGTCTCTGACGTCAATTTTGAATTTTTTTATAATCTCTTTATAAAAATCCTTAATCTTATCGTAGTCCACATCGTAAATTAAACTATCATATTTATTAGCTAAAAAATTATATTCCATAGTAATCCCCTTCTATTTTCTATCCATAATTATATATTAATATGATATAATTTCAAATGGAGGTAGTTATGGAAAATTCACTTCACTCGAAGATTGCAAAAGAAAAGTTAACAATTTTATATATAATAAAAAAATCCAACTATACGCTTACCTATAATAATCTATCAAATTTGATTTTAGAATACAATTTAATAAATTATTTTGAGTTTGTAGAATATTTTAACGAGTTGAGTAATTCTAATTTTATCGAAAATAGAAATGGACCTCAGATAAAACTTACAGATTTTTCTTTACAAACCTTGGAGCTCCTTGAAGGTGCAATTGACAAAGATGTTAAAGATGAAGTTGATTTCATTTTTTCCTCTGATCCTAATAAAAGAGTTGAACTAAGTGAGTTTCAACTTGTTCCTTTGGAAAATGGGAATTGCATTGTTAAGTTAAGTGTTAAAGGTGATCTAGACGAAAACTTTTTGATGGAATTTACAGTAGAAAATATTGAAGAGGGTAAGAAAATAGAAAGTTCTTGGAAAAATAAAAACAAGTCTTTATATAGAGAGATAGTTAACATTATAAAAAATGCTTAGAACTTGTCTTTGACAAGCTCTAAGCATTTTATTTACTGATTTTTTCTATTTGCTCTTCAAGATGCTTTAGTTGGATATGATACATATCTCTTTTTTCTTTTTCTTCATTGACCAATTTTTCAGGGGCTTTATTTATAAACCCTTCATTGGAAAGTTTAGATTCTACTCTGTTTATTTCTGAGATAACTTTATCCTTTTCTCTATTTAATCTCTCCAATTCTTTTTCTTTGTCAATCAACTCTTCCATTGGTAAAAATATTTCCGCTTTACCTGCAACCAAAGTTATAAAATCTTCTGGGTTTATGGCATTTTTGTCGACAAAGTTAATGGAATTTGAATATCCTAATTCAATTATATGGTCTACATTTTTATCTATTGCCTCTTTAGAAAATGAGTCTTCTGAATAATAAAGGGCATTTGTACGCATTTTATTTGGAATATTCATTTCTCCTCGAAGATTTCTAATATTCCTAATGATATCTTTTATAAACTCCATCTCTTCATGGGTCTTTTCAAACTCAAGGGATGGATCATATTCAGGCCATTGGGAAATTATTAATGCTTCTTCCCTATTAGGCAAATGTTGATATATCTCTTCTGTAATAAAAGGCATAATTGGATGCAAAAGTTTCAATATAGCATCTAATACATGGAGTAATACATTTATAGCATCATTTTTTATTCCATGATCTTTTGAATAGAGCCTAGGTTTTATCATTTCAAGATACCAATCGCAAAACTCATTCCAAATAAATTCATAAATTTCGTCAGAGTAAAGCCCAATTTCAAACTTTTCTAGTTTTTGATCAATACTCTTTATTGCCTCATTTAATTTATGAAGAATCCATCTATCTTCGTTTTTAAGGTCAATATCTTTTATATCTTTAATTTCTAGGTTTTCATCCACGTTCATTAATACTAGTCGGGATGCATTCCAAAGTTTATTTGCAAAATTTCTAGCAGACTCCACTTTTGTATCAAAATATCTCAAGTCATTTCCTGGAGCGTTTCCGTTGACTAAGAAAAATCTTAGGGCATCTGCGCCATATTTATCAATTACATCTAATGGATCCACTCCATTATCTAGAGATTTACTCATTTTTCTTCCAAGCTCATCTCTTACAATTCCCGTTAACAAAACGTGTTTAAAAGGTACTTTTCCAGTTTGCTCTATTGCAGAAAATACCATTCTAACTACCCAGAAAAATATAATGTCATAGCCTGTTACTAACACATCTGTAGGATAAAAGTATTTAAAGTCCTCAGTCTCCTTGGGCCATCCCAATATTGAAAAAGGCCAAAGAGCAGAAGAAAACCAAGTATCTAAAGTGTCTTCGTCTTGAACGTAAGTTTTTCCTTCCTCGTCCTTTGGAGGAGTTTTAGAAACAATATATTCATCAGTGCCATTAATGTAATAAACAGGAAGTCTGTGTCCCCACCACAGTTGTCTAGAAATATTCCAATCTTGGATATTTTCTAGCCAAGATTCATATACCTTGCCAAATCTATCTGGTACAAACTGCGGAGACTGATTTTCTCTATATTCCTTAAGTGTAGCCTCTGCCATCTCTTTCATTCTAACAAACCATTGTTTAGAAATTATGGGCTCGATAACTGTATTACATCTAGAACAATGACCTACTGCATTTTCTCTTTTTTCTACTTTAACTAATAAACCTAGATTATCAAAGTCTTCAATTATTTTTTCTCTAGCTTCGTATCTATCTAGACCCTTATAAATACCGCCATTTTCATTTACTACAGCTTCATCATCTAGAACAATACACTGTCCAAGGTTGTGTCTTTTTCCTACTTCGAAGTCGTTTATATCGTGGGATGGAGTAATTTTTACTGCACCAGTGCCAAATTCCATATCCACATAATCGTCTGTTATAATTGGAATTTCTCTATTTAAAAGGGGCAATATTACTTTTTTCCCCACTAAATGAGTATATCTATTGTCATTGGGATTAACTGCAACTGCCAAGTCACCTAAAATTGTTTCTGGTCTTGTAGTTGCAATAGTAATATATTCCTCACTATCTTTAATGGGATAGTTAAAATGCCAAATTTTACTATCTGTATCCTCGTGATCTACTTCTGCATCTGAAATGCTTGTTTTACAATCAGGACACCAATTTATAATTCGATTTCCCCTATAAATCCATCCCTTTTCGTATAATTTTATAAAAACATCTATGACAGCTTCGGAAAGCTCCTCATCTAGAGTAAATCGCTCTCTACTCCAATCACAAGAAAATCCCATTTTCATCAATTGATTGTTTATATTGCCGCCGTATTTTTCAGTCCATTCCCAAGCTTCTTCTAAGAATTTTTCCCTTCCCAGTTCTTCTTTAGTGCGTCCCTCACTTCGGATTTTATTTACTACTCTAGATTCAGTAGAAATACTGGCGTGATCTGTTCCCGGAACCCACAAAGCAGAGTAGCCGTCCATTCTTTTCCATCTAGTAAGTATATCTTGTATCACATACATGGCATGACCCAAATGCAAATTTCCTGTTACATTTGGAGGGGGCATAGCAATAGTAAAAGGTTTTTTATTCTCATCTATTTCTGCTTTAAAATATTCATTTTCCATCCAAAAATCGTATAATCTTTCTTCAAAATCTTTGGGATTATACGTTTTTGCTATATTATCCATAAATCCTCCTAGAAACCTTAATAAACTTATTTTTTTATAAATCCAACCTTATCAAAAACTTCTGCCAGTTTTTTGTCTGCAACTTCTCTTGCCCTACTAGCACCGTCTTTGTATATTCGCTCTAATTCTCCTTTATCTGAAATGTAGAGATTAAATCTTTCTTGTATAGGTCTTAATCCTTCTGAAATAACTTCTGCTAAATCCTTTTTAAAAACTCCATATCCTTTGTTTTTATATCTATCGACTATTTCATCAACTGAATCATTGGTAAAGGACGAGTAAATTTCAATTAAATTCCTGAGTCCAAGTTGATTTTCATTATAGTCAAAATTATTTAATGAATCTGTAACTGCTCTTTTTATCTTTTTCTCTATAACTTTAGGTTCATCAACCATGGTTATATAGGCAGAACTGTCGGGATCAGATTTACTCATTTTTGAAGTAGGATCTTGAAGACTCATTATTCTAGATCCAGTATCAGTTGAAAGCATTTCAGGCATTACAAAAGTGTCGCCGTATATATGGTTAAATTTTTCTACAATATCTCTAGTAAATTCCAAATGTTGTCTTTGGTCATCACCTACAGGGACATACTTTGCATCGTATAAGATTATATCTGCCGCCATTAGAATTGGATAATTCAAAAGGCCAGCGTGTAAATTGTCTGAATGTTGTTCTGCCTTGGATTTATATTGGGTCATCCTGCTCAATTGTCCAAGGGGAGTTATAGCATTTAAAATCCATTGCAATTCTGCATGGGCAGCTACGTGAGATTGGAAGTAAATCACTGATTTTTCAGGATCTAATCCTGAAGCTAAGTATAAAGATAAGACTTCCAAGGAATTTTTACTCAAATCTTCTGGACTGACTCCAGCAGTGAGAGCGTGCATATCTACAATACAATAAAAGCAATCAAAATTTTCCTGTTGCTTCGTAAAATTACTAAGTGCTCCCAAATAATTTCCAATGGTTAAATGACCAGAGGGTTGAATTCCACTAAAAATTTTGTCTTTCAAAATTAATCTCTCCTTTACTATTCATAGATTGTACCACATTAGAATAAAAATTAAAAATATTTTGCCTATAGTTAAATAAAAAAAGGCATCCCAATATATTCTATTAGAATGCCAATTTTAAAAGTAAAATCATCGTATATTTATAATGATTAAATCTTGTTGGGTTCAATTTCCCAAATTTCTTTTGCATAGTCGTTTATAGTTCTATCTGAAGAGAATTTACCTGCATTTGCTAGGTTCATCAAACATTTCTTAGCCCATTCTTTTCTGTTTCTATAAACTCTATCCACTTCTTTTTGTGCATCAATATAATCTCTTAGGTCTTTTAAAACAAAATATCTATCAGATCTATTTTGGTTCTCTCTCATTAAACCGTTGAATATGTCAAGGAACATGAAAGTGTCTCCGTCTTTAAAAGTTCCATTCATAAGAGTATCTACAACATCTCTAATTTCAGTGTCGTTTAAATATATTTCCATAGGTGAGTATGTGGATTTGATTCTATTTAATTCTTCTACTCTAGCTCCAAATATGAAGTTATTTTCAAATCCCGCCTCATCAACTATTTCCACATTTGCGCCATCATAAGTTCCAATGGTAGGAGTTGCATTTAGCATAAATTTCATATTCCCTGTACCACTAGCTTCTTTTCCTGCAGTGGAAATTTGTTCTGAAATGTCAGCAGCTGGGAAGATTTTTTCAGCATAACTAACTCGGTAGTTCTCCACAAACACAATTTTTATCTTGTCTTTAATTTCGATGTCACTATTTACAACTCTGGCAATTTCGTTAATGAATTTGATAATTGCTTTTGCTCTGAAATATCCTGGTGCAGCTTTTCCTCCAAATATAAAAGTACGTGGCAGTACATCTAAGTTTGGATTTTCTTTTAATCTTTGGTATAGATAAACTATGTGTAGCGCATTCATTAGTTGTCTTTTGTACTCGTGAATTCTTTTAACTTGTATGTCAAAGATGGAGTTAGGATTTATCCTTATTCCTTCATGTTCTAGGATATAATCTGCAAGTTGTTTCTTTTTAATACTCTTAATTTGTAACAATTTATTTAATACTTCTTCGTCGTTTACAAACTTTTCTAACTCTTTTAGCTTACCTAAATCTGTAATCCAGTCCTTATGCCCTAGCAATTCGGTTACATATTCACTTAACTCCGGATTACTCATTACTAGCCATCTTCTTGGGGTTATACCATTTGTCTTGTTTTGAAATTTTTCAGGATAATGCCTAAACCACGTATTCAATACATTTTCTTTTAAAATATTTGTGTGCAGTTGAGCAACGCCATTTACAGCATGAGAAAGATAGATTCCTAAGTTAGCCATTCTAACTTGTCCATCTTTGAGTATTCTCATTTCGTCAATATCTTCTCTGGTTGCATCTATTTCTTTTAACTCTAATAGTAAATACTTTTCTATTTCTTTAATAATTTCTAAATTTCTTGGATTAGTATCTTCTACTATATCTTCGCTCCATTTTTCAAGGGCTTCTTGCAAAATAGTATGATTTGTATAAGAGAAAATGTTATTTGATATCTCCATTGCCTTTTTAAAATCAAAGCCTTTTTCATCAACTAAAATTCTAATCAGTTCTGATATTGCAATAACTGGATGAGTATCATTTAATTGAATTCTAGTTAAATCTTCAAGATTGTCCAGATTTCCATATTGTTCCATGTGTTTAGAAAGTATATCTTTTATTGAAGCAGAACAGAAAAAGTATTGTTGTCTTAATCGCAATACTTTACCGACTCTTTGTTCGTCGTTTGGATATAAAACTCTGGTTATATCTTCGGCTCTATTTTTAGCTTCAACTGATTCATCGTATTTAAAAGCGTTAAACTTTTGAAAATCGAAATCTACAAGAGCTTCACTTTGCCACAATCTAAGAGTATTTACATTATCGGTTCCATAGCCAATAACAGGCATATCATATGGAACGGCTTTTACAACCATATCTTTGAATTCAACAATTTGGGATTCTAACTCTTTTCTTAAAGACCAAGGATCTCCATTTTTTGTCCAATTATCTCCTGTTTCAAATTGAAATCCATCTACAATATTTTGTTTTAATAGACCTTCAGAATATCTAACTCCGTATCCCATCAAAGGCAAATTCATTGTAGCCGCTGATTCCATAAAACAAGCCGCAAGTCTTCCTAGACCGCCGTTTCCTAAAGCTGCGTCCTCTTCTTGTTCTTCTAACTCTACTAAATCGATTCCCATTTCATCTAAGCAGTCTTTAACATCGTCGTCTAGTAATAAATTTACTAAATTGTTATGTAAAGATCTTCCTATTAAAAATTCTGCGCTAAAATAATAACCCTGTTTTTTTTGACTATAAGCTCTTCTAGTATTATTCCAATCTGATGAAATTTTACCCATTATAGTCTCTGAAAGAGCGTGATATTTTTCTAAAGCGCTGGCTTCCTCAATTGTTTTACCAAAATTTAATTTTAATGACAATTCGTATGTGTTGATAAATGATTCTCTGTTAAACATTAATTTTCCCTCATATTGTAATTTTTTCTTTTATATTTTCAAATTTTTGACTTCCAATTCCATTAATTTTCATTAAGTCTTCTATTTTTTCAAATTTATTTTTATTTCTATATTCGATTATACTCTCCGCAGTTTTATCACCAATTCCAGTCAAGGTCATTAATTCATCTTTTGAACAGGTATTTATATTTATAAGGGTTTCTTTATTTGTTATTAAAAACTCTGAAACTTCTCCTTTTTTTGGTATATAAATCTTATCTTCATCTTGTAAGATTATCGATAAATTTATTTGATCCAAATCCGCTAGTTCTGTCATTCCACCTGCCAGATCTATGGCATCAAATAGTCTGTCCCCTTTATTTAGTTTAATCAACCCTGGATAGTGTATTTCACCGCTAATATGAATATAAATTTCATTGCTTTCATCTGTAGAAAATAATTCATCTTGAACTTCTATTTCATTTTGAGTAAGAGATAATTGGTTAGAAAGATCTAAGTCAGTTTTACCCTTTTTAATAAAAATAAATACTGACAATATTGCAATATATGCACCAATTATTAATATAATTCGTTTATTTCTATCTTCCATTCCCTTATCTCCCAAAATACTATATAAATAGAGCAACCAAATTTAGTTGATTGCTCTTATAAAGTTAAGCTAATGCTACTACTTCTATTTCAATTAAAGCATCTTTAGGTAGCCTTGCTACTTCTATGCAAGATCTTGCAGGTTTATGTTCAGAAAAGTATTCTCCATAAACTTCATTTACTTTTGCAAAGTTTTCCATATCACTTAAAAATATAGTAGATTTTACTACTTTATCTAAACTAGATCCAGCTTCTTCTAAGATAGCCTTGATATTATCTAAACTTCTTCTTGTAGCTGCTTGGATTTCATCATTTACTAAATCTCCAGTTTCTGGATTTAATGCCAATTGCCCAGAAGTGTAAATTAAATCTCCAACTTTTATTGCTTGTGAATATGGACCTACTGCTGCAGGTGCTTTGTCTGTGTGTAATACTTTCATACTTAGTCCTCCTTGATATTGTTTTCTACTGATTCCCATAATCTTTCTAAGTCATAATATTGTCTTTCTTCCTTATGGAATACATGTACTATTACACTAGCATAATCTAATAATACCCATCTAGCGCTAGTATATCCAGAACGATTAATCCTTTCATAACCATTCAAGTCCATTTGTTTTTCTACTTCGTCTGCTATTGCAGAAACTTGTGTCGATGAACTTCCTGAAGTAATAACAAAATAGTCAGCTATACTCGTTTGTTCTCTTACATTTAATGTAACTGTGTCTTGTCCACCTTTGTCGTCTATAGCCTTTAATATAATATCTACTTGTTCCTTTATTTTCTCCAAATTTTCCTCCTTGAAGCAAAACAATATATACTAATTATATTGCTTAATTTCTATAATGTCAAAGCACTATTTATTTTGTTTTATGCGTTTTAGAAGCCAATTTCTCGATTCAATACTTTTTGAACCAATATGCTTTTTTTTATCTATTAAATCAATTATAGTTTTTTCTAACGATTCTAATACTGCCAAATCTATGTCTTCAAATGCCAATTTTCTAAAATACTCTACCCCATCATAGTCTCGATTAGGTTCTATTGCATCTCCAATATAGACAATTTTATCTAAAATAGTTGGATTTTCCCTCAAAGTAGTATGATAAAAAATTGAACTTAGCACTTCTTCGTCTGGGATACCATATTTTATTTTCCCCACGTAATATCCCAATGCTGGATGAAGAAGCTGATAGTTGTTTAACGTCTCATCTTCTATCTCTATTTTGTGATCTTCTATAAATTTATAGGCATTTTCTTTAACGATAAATTTCCCACAGTCGTGAAACATACCTGCTAACATAGCCTTGTTTTCGTCTACATCGTAATTCAAAGCCAATTTCTTACAGATTTCCATTACTCCCATAGAGTGAAAAAAGCGCTCTTCTCCAATGTCTTTTTTTAATATTTCTAAATTTTTGTCATTTATATAATCTGTTATCTTTAATATACTCAATTACTTTCTCCGTAGTAAGATAGTTTATACTTAAATTTTCTTGTATTCTCTTTCTAATATCAGATGAAGAAATTTCGATAATGGGAGTGTCTACAATTTCTATCTCTAAATTATACTTTTTTCTTAACTCATTGCATTTGTCTATTGCATTTTTTTCTAAAGAGTTTTCGTAAATTCGTTGAGATACTAAAAATTTGGTGTAATTTCCCAATCTGTCAATCCCATTCCATGTTTCTAAATCGAACAAATTGTCCAAACCAATGATAAAGTAAAAGTCGCACTTTGGATATTTTAGCTTTAACTCTTTCATAGTGTCAACTGTATAAGTGACATCGGGTTTTTTAATATCAATATCGCAAGAGATAAAACAATCATTATTAGAAATTGCCAATTCAACCATCTCAATCCTAGTTTCACCTGAATTTTTATATTTTTTATGGGGAGCATTCCCAGTAGGTATAAAAATTACTTTGTCCAGCTGTTTTTTTATCCTCACATGTTCAGCCATAATCAAATGACCGTGATGAATTGGATCAAAAGAACCCCCAACAATTCCAATTTTCATGATTTTATAACTCTATTTTTTTATGATCTTTAGATTCTCTATAAATAATTAATTTGCTGCCAATACTTTGAACAAAGTCTGCCTTTGTCTTTTCTAGTATTTCGTCAATTATTTCTCCCACCAATACGGGGCTATTTTCTAAAACACTTATCTTGACAAGCTCTTTATGTTCCAGTTGAACTTCCAACTCATCTATTATGGATTCTGTAAGTCCAGTTTTGCCTATCTGTAAAGACGGGTTTAAATTGTTTGCCAAACTTTTTAAATATGATCTTTGTTTACTCGTTATCATCTATTTCCTACCTTATATATTCAAATTCAATATCGCCAATAAATACATTGTCACCTTCGTCAATTCCAGCTTCTTCCAACAAATCTATTATGCCCTTTTTTATTAACATATTTTGGAAAAACTTAATTGATTCATTATCGTCAAAGTTTATTGATGCAATTAGTTTTTCAATTTCCTCTCCAGAAACTATAAAGTTATTGTCCACATTTTCTACTAAGATTTCTTCAGGAGAATCGTCTATAATGTCTACAAACTCTTCATCATAAGTTTTATAAGTTCTCTCAATCTTTCCTAACTCATCCCAAATGTAATATAAAAGTTCTTGTAAATTCTCTTGTTTTACGACAGATCCGCTGAAGATTTTAACATCTGTATCTTCTAGTTCCTTTTTCAATCTTTCCAAGTTTTCTTCAGATCCAGGTAGATCCATTTTGTTGGCATATATTATTTGTTTTTTGTCTTCAAGATTTTTGTTATAGTTTTTCAATTCCTCATTAATTAGCTTATAATCCTCTAAAGGATCCCTACCTTCAATTCCAGAAATATCTAAAACGTGAATCAGAATTTCAGTTCTTTCAATGTGTTTCAAGAATTCATGACCCAATCCAATTCCTTCAGATGCTCCTTCTATCAAACCTGGAATATCGGCAATTACAAAACTCTTTTCCAATCCCAAACTAACTACTCCAAGATTAGGACTCAAAGTAGTGAAGTGATAATTGGAAATTTTAGGTTTAGCAGCAGAAACTACAGATAGCAAGGAGGATTTTCCAACATTAGGAAAACCGATTAATCCCACATCTGCCAATAGTTTTAGCTCTAATATTATTTCTCGAGTTTCCCCTTTTCTACCTGGTTGAGCAAATTTTGGAGCTCTTCTAGTGGGGGTTTTATATCTAGCGTTTCCCTTACCGCCTTTGCCCCCTTTGGCAATGACAAATTGTTGATTTTTATTTTTTAAATCCACAATTACATTTCCAGACAAAGAATCCTTTACCAAAGTTCCCACCGGAACCTTTAATATTATATCCTCGCCCTTAGCTCCAAACTGCTTTTTATTTCTGCCATTCTCTCCATTATTACCCTTATAAATTCTTTTATATCTAAAATCCATTAAGGTATGAATGTTTTCAGAGGTCACTAAAATAATGGAACCGCCGTCTCCACCGTCTCCACCTGCAGGACCTCCTGAAGGTTCAAATTTTTCTCTTCTCCACGCAACAGCACCATCACCGCCATTTCCTGCAGTAACTGTTATTTTAGCTTCATCAATAAACATCTTGTTCCCCTTTGTATTTTATTATTATAATATAACACGAATTTCTCTTACTAACAATTATAACACAATTAAAAATAAAAAAAGACCTGCCAATTAGGCTAGGTCCGATATAAAAATTTACGCATCATAAACGCTAACTTGCTTAGATTTTTTGCCCTTAGCTTCGAATTTAACCACTCCATCTATTAATGCAAATAAAGTGTCATCGCCGCCACGTCCTACGTTAGTTCCAGGGTGTATTTTAGTTCCTCTTTGTCTTACTAAAATGCTACCTGCACTTACAAATTGTCCGTCGCTTCTTTTAACGCCAAGTCTCTTAGCTTCACTGTCACGACCGTTTCTAGAGCTTCCTACTCCCTTTTTAGAGGCAAAAAACTGTAAATTTAATTTTATCATCAATTACACCTCCTGGTAAATCAATTCTAAATACTCACCGTACTCATCTATTAAAGATTTCAATCCAATTTCAAAAAAATTGAAACCATCTTGAACTCTTTGATTTTTATAAATATTTTCACTTTCTATATTAATGGATAATATAGATGATTCTTCGTTTTCAATAGCATGAAAGTTTAAGTTTTCCTGGGAGATATTCAATACCTCAAGGAAATAATTTGTCAAAGTAAATCCCAGTGTGGAAACCGAAGCGCAGACTATGTCCTCACCTGGTTTTGCCATAAAAGCATGACCTGAGATTAGCAATCCAGTAAATACTGAATCTTTCCTAAAAATCTTTACTTCTAACATTAGATAATTTCTGCTATTTCTACTTCTGTATAAGGTTGTCTATGACCTTGTTTTTTACGATAGTTTTTCTTAGCTTTGTATTTGTAGACAATGATTTTTTTGCCTTTAGCGTGTTCAACTACTTTAGCTTCTACTTTAGCACCTTCTACAAATGGGCTACCAATTTTTACATCTTCCCCATCAGCTACTAAAAATACTTTATCAAAAACGACTTTGTCTCCTGCTTCTGCATCAAGTTTTTCAACTCTTAAAACATCGCCTTTTTCAACTCTGTATTGTTTTCCACCAGTTTCTATAACTGCGTACATACGGGCACCTCCTCATAACCAGTCTCGCCTAATAAGGTACTTAATGTTTTAAACCTTATAAGTGCGGCTCACATCAACTTATATTAACATTATTAAAATAAAATGTCAATTATTTTTTACTGCTCATTTGCCAAAATGGAAATGGCGCACTCCACTCTTTTCCTCTCCATTTCGCATCCGATTTCGTAAGGTTTTAAGAAATCTCCATTATTAAAGTATGCGTTAGCATGGCAGCCACCACTGCAATAATATTTGGCAAAGCAACTTTCACATTCAGTCTTATTTAAAACATTAGCACATTTAAAATTATCTCTAAGTTCTAGATTGGTAATTCCCTCGTCCAATGTTCCCAATAAAAACTCTTTTTCCCCCACAAATTGATGGCAAGGATAAATGTCTCCTTCTGGGGTAACTGCAATATATTCACTTCCAGCTCCGCATCCAACTAGCCTCTTTACTACACAAGGACCTTGGGATAAATCAATCATATAGTGGAAAAATAAAAACTCTTTGTCTTTTTTTCTAATATCAATATACTCTTTAGAAAACTCCTCATACTCTTTTAAAATTTCTTCTAAATCTTCTTCCGTTAAAGCATAGGGTTCATCTGGATCAGTGACAACCGGCTCAATGGAAACTTTTTTAAAACCTAGGTCATAAAATTCTTTTAAATCTTTTCTAAAGTCCTTATTGAATTTAGTAAAAGTACCTCTAATATAATAGTCTTTTTCCCCTCTGGAATCAATTAACTTTTTAAACTTTGGAACTATTATGTCAAAGCTACCTTTTTCGTTTAAAGTAGGTCTTATAAAATCGTTAATTTCTTTTCTGCCGTCCAATGACAAAACTACATTGTCCATGTGCTCGTTTATAAAATCGATTTTATCATCCGTTAACAAAACTCCATTTGTTGTAATGGTAAATCTGAAATTTTTATTGTAAATTTTTTCCAATTCTCTACCGTAGTAAACTAATTCCTTTACAACTTCAAAGTTCATAAGAGGCTCGCCACCAAAGAAATCCACTTCTAAATTTCTTCTATTTCCAGAATTTTTCGCAAGAAACTCTAAAGATTTTTTCCCAGTTTCTAAGTCCATTAAGGTTCTTTCGCCTTTGAAATTGCCTTGTGCAGCGAAACAATATTTACACTTTAAATTACAATCATGGGCAACGTGTAGACACATTGCTTTTATTATATTCGTGGGATTGTAGTTAATTTCTTCGTAATTAGATTTTTCTGAAAAAAGTAATTCCTCTGATTTTAAAATTTCTATTTCTTCTAGAGCTGTCTCTATATTTGATTTATCGTATTTATTAGAATATTTATTAATTAGTTCTTCAGTGCTTAGGTTTTGAGAGTCTTCCAGAATATCATATGTCAATTCGTCGACGATATGAACAGATCCACTTTCCACATCTAGAACTATATAATTATCATTTAAAAAATATTTGTGTATCATTTTATCTCCTAACTAAAAAGAAGTGGCTATCCACTTCAGATTAGTTTCTTTCTTCATTTTCACACTTTTGATTTCCAACTGTGCATGATGTCTTGCACGCAGATTGACATGAAGTTTGGCATTCGCCACATCCTGCATATGAACGTGTGTCTTTTAAACTCTTTTTAATAAGTGTTTTAATATGTGTCATTATGTCCTCCATTATTCACTGTGACTTTGGTTGTTTACTGTGCTAATTCCCCACTTCGTAAACTCTAACCTCGTTTTCATTCCACTTGTTTCTATTGTTACGTAATCTTCTTTTAGTAAAACGATGGTCCCAACTATTCCGCCAATTGTGATTATTTTATCTCCTACTTTTAAGTTTGCACGCATTTCAGCGATTTCTTTTTCCTTTTTCTTTTGTGGTCTAATCATAAAGAAATAGAAAAATGCAAACATACCTACCATCATTAAAATGCTATAATATTGTTGTGGCAAATAAATCCCTCCTTATCCTATGAATAATTATATCCGAATTTCTTGTAAAAGTCATCTTTATATTCCAATAAATTGTCATTTTTTATTGCTTCTCTGATGTTTTCCATCATCTTTATAAGAAAATATAGATTGTGAATTGTTAGCAGTCTGTATCCCAGAATTTCATTTACGCTAAATAAATGTCTTATATACGCTCTGGAATAATTTCTGCAAGTGTAACAATCGCACTCAGGATCCAATTGAGTAAAATCTCGTTTATATTTCGCATTTTTTACCACTAAGTTTCCCATAGATGTAATTGCTGTACCATTTCTCGCAATTCTAGTTGGCAACACACAATCTGCCATATCTATTCCTCTGATTACAGATTCAAATAAATAATCTGGGGTTCCAACTCCCATGTTGTATCTAGGTTTATTTTCTGGAATAAAATCTACCGTATAATCCAAAATTTCGTTCATAAGCTCTAAAGGTTCCCCTACAGATAGTCCACCTATTGAATAGCCTTCAAAGTCCATGTCTACAAGATCTAAAGCACTTTGTTTTCTTAAATCTTTGTACATACCTCCTTGGATTATTCCAAAAAGAGCCTGATGATCTGGATTTTTGTGGGCGATTTTACATCTTTTGGCCCATCTAGTTGTTCTTTCCATAGAATTTTTAATGTAAACATAATCTGCAGGATATGGAGCACACTCGTCAAAAGCCATAATTATATCTGCGCCGAGAGAATTTTGTATTTCGATAGATTTTTCAGGAGAAATAAACTCTTTAGCTCCGTCAATATGGGATCTAAACTCAACTCCCTCTTCATCAATTTTTCTGCTATTTGATAAACTAAAAACTTGGAATCCCCCACTGTCTGTTAGTATGGGTTTATCCCAGTTCATAAATTTGTGAAGTCCACCAGCCTCTTCTATAAGCTCATGTCCCGGTCTAAGATATAAATGATAAGTGTTGCCAAGTATTATCTGGGCTCCTAAATCTTTTACCTCTTCTGGAGTCATTGTCTTTACAGTTGCTTTTGTTCCTACAGGCATAAAAATCGGGGTTTCTATTTCCCCGTGGTCAGTGTATATTTTTCCCAGCCTCGCCTTAGTCTGAGAGCACTTTTTAATCAATTCAAATTTAAACATAATTCTCCTTAAAAAATAAACATTGCATCGCCAAAACTGAAAAATCTATATTTTTCCTCAATGGCTTCTTTGTAGACTTCTAAAACTTGCTCCCTACTCCAAAATGCAGATATTAACATTAAAAGAGTCGACTCGGGTAAGTGGAAGTTTGTTATTATTCCATTTACTACTTTAAAATCATAACCTGGATAAATGAATATATCCGTTGAACCAGAGTCTTCGCATATTTTATCCATCTTTTGAAATATAGATTCTAAGGTTCTGACACTTGTAGTTCCAACTGCAATAACCTTATTTCCACGTTTTATCGTTTCATTAATGATTTTTGCATTTTCTTTATCTAAGTAATAGTTTTCTTCATGCATTTTGTGGTCTAAGACATTTTCTTCTTTAACTGGTCTAAAAGTTCCTAATCCAACATGTAAGGTCAGTTTAGCTATGTTTATACCTCGTTTTCTAGCTTCCCCCAAAAGTTCTTCTGTAAAATGAAGACCCGCTGTTGGAGCCGCACTAGAACCGTAATCCTTTGCATAAATAGTTTGATATCTAGATTTATCTTCTAATTTTTCATGGATATAGGGAGGCAAAGGCATATGGCCAATTTTTTCTAAAATTTCTTCAAAAATTCCATTATAGGAAAATTTAATTATCCTCAATCCATCTTCTTTAATATCAACTACTTCCCCTTGTAAAATATTGGAAAATTCA
>JAEZYW010000136.1 GCA_023418835.1 Bacillota bacterium
GAATTACTGTTATTACTTCCTCCTGTATATCCAGGTCCGTACGGTCCATAGTACCAATCGTTGTAAGATTTTTCTGTATGGACGTTGCAATAAGAACCTGGCAATCTATTTACATCGTCAGGGATAAATCCTCCATGATCTTTTGGATCATATGGTTCGGGTCTCATAAAGGCTGATCTATAACTAGTTGAAGGACAGTACTTAGTAGCAAGTCTTCCTGTAGAAGTACATACGCTAACGCTCTTATAACTATCGTCATATTCAGTTGGTTGGGTTCCGTCTACAAAAATCTCAGAAGTACTATGACCAGCGCTACTAACAGATTTTGTAGAAAGTTTTCCACTCTTAAATGAAATGTATTGACTGACTATTCCTTCCGGCTCTTCAAATGCAGCAATTGGGTCTAAATCTTCGTGAATCTTAGTTGCCACGTCGTTCCAAAATTCTGCAGCTGCAAGGGAACCGCTTTGAAGTGTAATAGATGGAGAGTCGTTTCCAATCCATGTACCCATAACATAGTAAGGTGTGAAACCAACAAACCAAATATCTGCTTGCTCTTGGGTTGTACCAGTCTTACCAGCAGTTGCCATTCCACTAAGTTTAGCGGGTTTTGCTGTGTAACCATTGTCTACGACAGTTTTTAACATATTTTTCATAATGTAAGCTGTCTTTTCGTCAGTAATGACTTCCTTTTTAGTAGTGTCATCAATAATTATGTTTCCATGACTGTCTAAAATCTTTGTAACTACTTTTGGTTCAATGTAAGTTCCGTCATTTGCAATTGCACCAAAGGCAGCTGTAAGTTCAAGGGGAGTTAATCCTTTTGTCATACCACCTAATGCAAGGGCAGATGGGTTTTCGTCATTAACTCTAGCATTTTCTCTAGCAGTAACTATTGAATCATTTTCAGGATCATCTGGATCGATAATTCCCAGTTTTTCCAGATACTTTAGGGATGTGTCTATGCCAATTTGTTTTAATACATCCACTGTACCGGCGTTAGAAGAAATATCTAAAGCCATTCTATAAGTCAATAAACCTCTATATCCTCTATAGGCGTTTCTTGGCCAAGGTTTGTTAGCAACAGTAACTGGAACGTCATCTGCAATTGATCCTGCTGTTTTACCTTCTGCTAATGCAGGGTAATAAACAGAAATTGGTTTAATGGCAGAACCAGGTTGTCTTCTAGAGTTTGTAGCTCTGTTTAGGATTCTATTTCCTTCAACGTCTCTACCTCCAACTAGAGCTTTTACCTGACCAGTTTTATAATCCATAATTACTGTAGCCGATTGAGGTTGAACTATTCCATTTTTTTGGAAAGTGAAATAGTCAGAAGAAATTTTCAAAGTGGCACCATCGTCAACTACTGTAAACAAATCAGGGTGCTCTTGTAAAAATTCCGATGAAATCCTAACTTTTCCATCTTCTCCTTTAGTGTATTGGTTGCTAGGAATCAATACAGGTCCAATTTCATGGGTCACAAGGTTATTTTGTGAATTTATAGTATAAACATCTCCAATGTGAAGATAATCTCCGTTGGCAGACAATGGCTTATAACTCAACTCCAAATCTCCATTAATATATTCGAAGTTTGAACTTGGAATTGATACGTTATAATTCTCATCCACTAGATTGTTTGCTTTATAAAACAGAGTATTGCCTTTGGAATCTATAATATTTTCAAATTTATCCCTGGACCAGTCAATTAAGAAAGGAGCTCTAATTCTAGAAGGATCTCCAACCATAATTTCTGTAAAATTCTCATACATCTCTTCCAGTTGACCTTGAAGATTTTGATCAATAGTAGAATAAATCTTTAACCCTTCATTAAAGAGTTTCTTTTGTGCATCTACATAGCTTAAATCAAAATGTTTAGCCAACATTTCCGTAGCTTGATCTTGGATAAAGTCCACGGGATAAGAAGTCATGGAGTGATAAATTTTTTCTCCAGGCTCTAAAGAAGTTTTAATATCTTCATTTAAAGCTTGTTGGTATTCCTCCTCGGAAATCTTTTCCAACTTTTTCATTTGACTTAATACAACTCTTTGTCTATTTACAGATTCTGGGTTGTAAATTAAATACATGGTTTGTCCTAGAACATCTGCTGTTCCCACCATATGCATTTCGTCAGCGTCATATTTGCTAGGCTCGATACGCATAAAAGGTTGGTAGTTTGATGTGGACTTAACAATTCCTGCAAATAAAGCTGATTCAGCAATCGTAAGATCTTCCACATTTTTATTGAAATAGGTTTGAGCAGCTTCTTGTACTCCATAAGCTCCTTGACCTAAATAAATTTTGTTTAAGTAAGCTTCTAGGATTTGACTCTTACTAAGTTGTCCTTCAACTTGTAAAGACAAATACGCCTCGTTTAATTTTCTTTGCAAGGATCTGTCAGGAGTTAGGTACATATTTCTAACTAACTGTTGAGTTATTGTACTAGCACCTCTCATTGATCCTCCAGATCTTGCGGCTTCTAAGATTGATGCTCCAATCCCCAGCACATCCACACCTGGGTGAGTCAAAAATCTTTCGTCCTCTATAGATACGAAGGCATCTATTAGATGATCTGGCATTCTATCTAAAGTAACTACTGTCCTGTATTCATAATTTGGATTTTGAACTTTTTCCAAAAGATTCCCTTGGGAATCATATATAGTAGAAGTTTGAGTTAAGGAAGAAATCATGGTTGTAGGATCAATATCGGGAGAATCTCCCAAAACTGATGCAACCATTCCTCCAACTATCATTCCACCTAAAACAATTATGATAACAAGGGTAAGTATAGTTACTTTTATTAGTTTTAACACTATATCAAATACACTTATATTGTTTGAATATCTGTTATCAGACACAATTACCCTCCTAATCTTTTAATAAGGTTATTAATAAGGATATTATAACATATTCTCTTGATAATAGAAGTTAATATTTGGTCATCACAAAAAGTTCAATAATTTGTAACATATGATATAATTATTGAGAGGTGAAAAATGTTAAAAACACGTAACGAAGTTGAACGGGTTTTACTTGTGGGAATCGATAAAAATTTATTAGACGAAGATATAAATTCGTCCATGGAAGAACTTTCAGAATTGGCAGAAGCAAGTGGGGCTGAAGTCATTTTTTCTGTAGTACAAAGAAAGTTGTCTGAAGACCCCAGGACTTTAATCGGACCTGGAAAAGCCGAAGAAATTTATAATTACTGTGAGGAGTTAGACATCGACACAGTTATTTTTAATGATGAACTATCTGGATCTCAAATAAGGAATCTGGAAAAAATAATAAATAGAAATATTGTAGACAGGACAAATCTCATACTAGATATTTTTGCCCAAAGGGCTAACACTAACGAAGGTAAGCTTCAAGTAAAGTTGGCTCAATTAAAATACAGATTACCTAGATTATCAGGGTCTGGGCAATATCTTTCTAGACTAGGTGGAGGAATTGGAACGAGAGGACCAGGAGAACAAAAACTGGAATCCGATAGAAGACATATTACTAGAGAAATAACCAATATAGAGCAAAAATTAAAATCTGTGGAGAAAAATCGTGAGATTCTTAGGTCAAAAAGAAGTAAAAGTAATATTCCAATAGTCGCTTTGGCAGGATATACTAACTCAGGCAAATCCACTTTAGTTAATGCTTTAATTAGCAATCAAGAAGGCTCTGAAAACAGAGAGGTGTTTGTAAAAGATATGCTCTTTGCAACTTTGGGTACGTCTTTGAGAAGGGCAGAATTTAACAATGGAAGGGAATTTTTACTAATCGATACTGTTGGTTTCGTATCAAAGTTACCTACCCATCTCGTGGAGGCCTTTAAATCCACACTTGAAGAGATAAAATTTGCTGATATAATTGTTCAAGTTGTGGATGTTACTAATTCAGATGTGGAACTTCAAATCGAAACTACTAATAAGATACTTTTGGACTTGGAATTATCAGATAAACAAATGATTTATGCATTTAACAAAATAGATATGTTGGACCCAGAAGAGAGTTTGAATCGATTTAAAATGTATGAGCCCTATGTTTTTATTTCAGCGAGAGAAAAAGTTAACTTAGATAAATTACTGGATACAATTTATAATAATTTGTCCATAGATAAAATTGCAGTTAAAATGTTTTTTAATTACGATGAGCAAAATATTTTAAACTACTTTATTGAAAAATATAATATAAGTGATGTAGAATATACTGAATCTGGTTCTTTTATAGAAGGAAGAATTGAAGAATCTGATTACAAATTCTATAGGGACTATGTAATAGAGGAATAAAATGTATAAATCGATATTCAAAAAGGGAATTGACGAATTTGAAATAAAAAAATCAGTTTTTATAGGCTACAGTGCTCCTGTAGAAACTGAAGATGAGGCTTTAGAGTTTATTAAAGAAATTAAAACTAAACACTATGACGCTACCCACAACTGTAGTGCATATATAATCGGGGAGGACATGATGATTCAACGTTTTGACGACGATGGAGAACCTTCCGGCACTGCGGGAATTCCCATGTTAGAAGTTTTAAAAAGGGAAAATCTTACAAATGTCGTAGTCGTAGCAACTAGATATTTTGGTGGAACCCTTTTAGGCGGAGGAGGTTTAATAAGATCCTATTCCAAAACTTCAAAAATTGCAGTGGATGCAGGTATTATTGTAGATATGAAAGAATATGTTCATCTAAAATTAGACTATGATTATGTATTTCACGGGAAAATAGTTAATTTTTTAGAAACAAAGGGATTTAATACAATTGACATTGAATATCTAGACAGAGTAATAGCTGTGGTTTTAGTTTCATTGGAAGATAAAGAAAAAGTAGAGTCGGATTTGATAAATATTACAAGTGATGAAATAAAGATTGAACTAGTCAAAGAAGTGCTTATGCCTGAAAGGGATGGGGAGTTGCTAATTGAAAATAACTAAAGAAATAATTGAAGATATAGCCTTATGGCTTAGAAAAACAGTGGAAGATGCAAAATCTAAAGGGGTTGTCTTTGGTTTAAGCGGTGGAATTGATTCCGCAGTAATCGCAGGGATTTCTAAAATAGCATTTCCAGAAACTTCTTTGGGATTAATTATTCCAATTTACAGCAATCCAAAAGATGAAGAAGATGGACTTATTGTGGCTAAGTCTCTGGAATTGGATGTACAAAAAGTTGATTTATCTAGAACTTATGACGAATTAATAAAAGCTTCATTTCTTGGTGAAAATCATTTAGCAAAAAATAATATAAAACCAAGACTAAGGATGA
>JAEZYW010000179.1 GCA_023418835.1 Bacillota bacterium
GATGTACTGTCGGGCATATTATGGGCCTTTCTTTAGAAGAGATTTCTGCGGGAGTTTCGAAAATCGAACCTGTGGAACATAGACTAAATATTATTGATCCAGGTACTGGAGTGATAATAATTGACGATGGATTTAATTCAAATCCTTCAGGTGCAAAAGCAGCTTTAGAAGTTTTAAAGGAATTTGACAGTGGAAGAAAATTCGTTGTTACGCCTGGAATGATAGAATTAGGCGAACTAGAATTTGAAGAAAATAAAAAGTTTGGGAATTTAATTAGTGAGGTAGCGGATTTCGTCTTTTTAATAGGAAAGAAAAGAACTAAGCCCATATACGAAGGTATAGAAGAGTCTGGATTTTCAATGGGTAATGTTTACCAAGTGGATTCTTTGGAAAAGGCGACGGAAATTTTTGGCAAATTACTTTTACCTGGCGATGTAATTTTATTTGAGAATGATTTACCCGATAATTATAACGAGGAGGATTAGTTGATGTTAAATGTAGGTGTATTAGTTGGCGGTCGAAGTGTTGAGCACGAGGTGGCTGTAATTACTGCTATGCAGATGATAGAAAACATTGATAAATCAAAATACAAGGTTTATCCAATTTATATAAATAACACTGGTAAGTGGCTAATAGGAGAGGGTTTAGATAAATTTGAAACTTACAAAAAAGGTGATTTTTCAAATGCTAAAGAAATATTTATTAAACCTTCCCATGGGGATAGAACTATATATGTATTAAATAAGAAATCAACTGGCGGTGGTATTTTCTCTAAGGGTGAAGATGTAGATGTTTTAGAGAAATATTGCACACTAGATGTGGCTGTATTGGGCTTACATGGAACTAATTCAGAAGATGGAAAGGTTCAAGGCTTACTGGATACAATGGGAGTACCTTATACAGGAGGTAATGTTTTGGCTTCATCTGTAGGAATGGATAAAGTTTTGATGAAAGATGTATATAAACAAAATGGAATCCCCACAGTTAAATATTATTGGTTCTATAGAGATCAATGGAAAGAAGACAAAGAAAGAGTATTGTCGGAAATTGAAAAGCTCCAATATCCTTTAATGGTAAAACCTTCTAATTTGGGATCTAGTATTGGAATTAACAAAGCTAAAGATAGAGAAGGGCTATTAAATGCAATAGAGATAGCTATTAATTATGATAATAAAATAATTGTAGAAGAGGCAGTAGAAGACCTTAGAGAAATCAACTGTGCAGTTTTAGGTAGACAAGACAAAGTTATCACTTCGATTTTAGAAGAGCCAATTGGTTGGGTAGATGTTCAATCCTTCGAAAATAAATACAATAAAGATGGGGGAGCAACTAGAAAATTACCAGCTGACGTTCCAGAAAATATAAAATTGGAAATTGAAGAACTGGCAAAAAAGGCTTTTACAGTAATAAATTGTGCGGGAACTGCAAGAATTGACTTTTTGTTAGAAAATAATGAGAAAGTTTATGTAAATGAAATAAATACTTTGCCAGGATCAACTAGCTATCATTTATGGGAAAAGACAGGTATAGATTTTAAGGAGTTAATGGACAGATTAATTAATATAGCCTTAGAAGAAAATGAGGAAAAAGATAAAAACATGGTATTTTTTGAATCAGATTTGTATCTAAAAACAAGTTATGGAACTAAAGGCAGTTCACTAAAATAAATAAAAATCACATCTGTATTTTAATAGATGTGATTTATTTTTGTAAGTTTATAGGTTATAGTTTAAGAAAAGGTTTAATTCTTATTAAATTTATATTAAAATAGGAGCTGAGGTTATGAATATAAAAGTATTTTCCGACATCGCTTGTCCATATTGTTATATTGGAATGAAAAGACTTAAGGATACTATACAGAACTATTATCCAGATGAACTCATTGAGATTGAACATAAACCGTTTCAATTGAATCCTAATCTTCCTAAAGAGGAAAACCTCAAATACACAGATCACTTAATGAATAATTATGGTATGTCCAGTGACGAAGTTGAAGAAATGATTAACAATATGATTGATTACGGAAAAAAAGATAATCTAGAGTTTAATATGAAAGACATAGTAAATGTAAATACTTTTGATGCTCATCGTCTAATTATGTTCTCAAGTCGTTTTGATAAAGGTCAAGAAGTTAATGAAAGATTAATGAAGGCATACTTTACAGAAGGAAGAAATGTTGCTGATTTTGATGTCCTAGCAGATATTGGAGAAGAGGCAGGATTAAATAGGGATGAAGTACTTTTGATGTTAAACTCGGAAGATTTAGTCAATGAATTGAATGCTGGAATGGTTGTAGCACGTTACAATGGAGTATCTAGTGTTCCATTTTTTATCTTTGATGATTATTATTCAATTAAAGGCGCTCAACCAATTGAAGTTTTCAAGGATGTAATAAAAGAATCCTTAAATCTTCAAGAAAGTTAAAAAATTAAATTTAGAGGAGAATTGCATTTAGATGTTAAACGTCGTGTTTGTTGAACCTGAGATACCATTTAATACTGGGGCATTGGTCAGAACCTGCGGTCTTACTAATTCAAAATTTTATATTATTAGACCTATGGGTTTTGAAATGTCCGATTCTAAAGTAAAAAGAGCCGGATTAGATTACTGGGAATTAAGTAATCTGGAAATTTATGATTCTTTTTTTGAACTGTACAACCTATACAAAGATAAGCACAGCTTCTATTTCGCAACTACCAAAGCAAAAAAGAGATACACCGATGTTCAGTACAAAGACGGTGATTTTTTAGTGTTTGGTAAAGAAACTAAGGGATTGCCAAAAGAAATATTAGAAATAGATAGGGATCACAATATTAAAATCCCAATGTTGAAGGACTACGGGAGAAGTTTAAACCTTGCCAATAGTGCAAATATAATACTTTTCGAAGCCCTTAGACAGATTGATTTTTTAGGATTGGAGTAGAGATATGAATATGATGATTGCCACCTTTGGCGGGTTAGGTCTATTTATCTATGGAATGAATTTAATGGGAGATTCATTACAAAAGGCTGCAGGAGCTAAACTTAGGGATATCTTAGGATTTTTAACTAAAAATAAAATTATGGGTATTTTACTGGGTACTATAGTAACAATGCTAATACAAAGTTCCAGTGCCACAACTGTAATGGTTGTCGGTTTTGTAAATGCAGGTCTTATGAACTTAACCCAAGCCTTTAGTGTAATTATGGGAGCAAATGTTGGTACTACAATTACATCCCAAATTATAGCTTTTAAACTTACGGACTTTGCTCCCATTGCAATAGGAATAGGTGTTGCATTAAAATTAATTTTTAAATCAAAATCAAAAAGAGATGTTGCCGATATTATTATTGGATTTGGATTACTTTTTGCCGGAATGAATATGATGGGATCTGGATTATCAAACTTAAAAGACAACCCAATATTTTCTGTAATGATGATAAAATTACAAAATCCATGGTTGGGAATTTTGTTGGGTTTTCTAGTTACAACAGTGGTCCAATCTTCTAGTGCTACTATCGGTATCCTACAGGCTCTAGCAGTTCAAGGTTTGATTACCTTTCCAGTTGCTTTTTCAATTTTATTAGGTGAAAATATTGGAACCACTACTACGGCTATGATTTCAAGTTTAGGGGCGAGTAAGAATGCTAAAAGAGCTGCCCTTCTTCACTTTTTGTTTAATGCTTCTGGGTCATTAATATTTATGTTAGGCTTGAGATTGCCGATTCAAGCTTTGGTATTAAGACTGTCTCCTGATGACTTAATTAGACAAATAGCAAATGGTCACACTATGTTTAACTTAACGAATGTGTTGATACAATTGCCATTTACAGGTCTTTATATTAAATTAGTAAATTCCCTTGTAAAAGGTGAGGATCAAATTTTCGGAATGACTCTTAAATTCTTAGATAAGAGAATGATTGAAACTTCTTCTGTGGCAACTAATCAGATTTTTAAAGAAATAGATAGAATGTTTGGAATTGCAAACGAAAATATTATTTTGGTAAATGATGCACTTGTAAATAAAAAATTTGAATTGATAGATACAATATTTGAAAATGAAAATGCTTTAAATTTCCTCGCAGATGAAATAACCGCTTTTATTGTAGACTTAAATAGGACTGAAATCTCTGACGAGCAAAGGAATTTAAATGACATATTTATCTATACTTTAAATGATATAGAAAGGGTAGGAGATCACATAAAAAACATAGCAGAGTCTGCCCAAGTTAGCAATGAGAACAGGATAGAATTTAGTGAAATGGCAAAAGATGAATTAAATTATATATTTTCTCTATCCCTAGAAAATCTTAGAAATGTACAAAGTGCTTATTTAGATTTTGATAAAGCAAAGGCTCAATCAGTAAGAGTACTTGAAGAAGACATAGATGATTTGGAAGAGGCTTATAAAAACACTCATATTCAAAGGCTTTCCGAGGGAACTTGTGAAGTTAAATCTGGGGTAATGTTTTTGGATGTTATTAGCAATTTAGAGAGAATTTCTGACCATAGTACTAATATTGCCGATTACATTATAGATAATAAGGTTACTAAAGAGGGTTTTGCATAATTTAATAATATATATTGTGGGTATAATTAATTTGTTGAATAAAGGGAGGTATTAAAATGTACGATGTTATTATTGTAGGTTCAGGTCCAGCAGGTCTAACTGCAGGTCTTTATGCTTCTAGAGCTAAATTAAAAACGTTAATAATAGAAAAATTAGTAGATGGTGGACAAATCGTTGGCACTGCAGATGTGGAAAATTATCCTGGAGCTCCTGAAGGAACTACTGGACCTAGTTTAATAGAAAGAATGAGCCAACAAGCCACTGACTTTGGAGCAGAAAAAGTTTATGAAACAGTAATTGAATTGGATTTAAATTCTCAACCAAAAGTTGTAAAGACTCTAGATAACGAGTATCAAACTAAGACTGTAATTATTTCTACTGGAGCAAAACCTAAAAAAATTGGATGTTCTGGAGAAGATCAATTTTCTGGTAGAGGTATCTCTTTTTGCGCTACTTGCGACGGACCATTTTCAGAGGGACTACACACTTACGTTATAGGCGGTGGAGATGCGGCTGTTGAAGAGGCGATGTTTTTAACTAAATTTGCAAAAAAAGTAACTATTATTCATCGAAGAGATGCTTTAAGAGCAGCAAAATCTATTCAAGAAAAAGCTTTTAACAATGATAAGATAGAATTTATGTGGAATTCTCAAGTGGTGGATATTAAAGGAGAAAAATTTATTGAATCCTTCACCATTGAAGATACAGTAACTAGGGAAAGAAGAGAAATACTTCCAGACGAGGGGCAAAAAAGACATTCTATTTTTGTTTTTATCGGATATAATCCAAATAGCGAACTGCTAAATGATAAACTAGAACTTTATATGGGATATATTCCAACTAATGAAAATATGGAAACTGAAATACCAGGAGTTTTTGCTGCAGGAGATATAAGAGTTAAAAACTTAAGACAAGTCGTTACTGCAACTTCAGATGGAGCAATTGCTGCTGTTAGTGCAGAAAAGTATATCGAAGCATTTGAATCTTAATAAATCGATGGGGATTCCCATCGAAATTACATAATTAAAGTAGTAAGGGGTAAAATTTGAAATTAATTTTAGGAAATTTATTTAAAGGTATTGGTAAATTCATTGAAGTACTTACCAATGGTATAATATACATTTTATACGTCATAGTGACTCTAATAGACAGTTTTAAAAAGCTATTAGGGGTATTTTCTATATTCTTTATTTTCTTCTTGTTAAATCCATTTTTATTATATCCATTGCTTTTGAATCCTAGAATCACAACTGCATTAATAATCTTATTTGTAGTTCCCTTATTAGGCAAAGGTTTAATCAGTTATTTGAGATATTTACAATTTATATTGACTGAATTTTTCTATGATCGTTCCGACTATTATTTGTTGGGTAAAGGCAGAAAAAGTTCTTTAGGAGATTATGGAAGAGAATATGTAAGGAGAAAAAGAGAGCAAGAGCAAAGGGAGTCTGAAGAAAGAGCAAGACAGCAACAAAGAATGTGGGAAGAAATGTTTAGACAGTACTATGAGCAAATGGGTAGGGGAGGATATACTACTTATGGCGGAAGAACTACCTATGAAAGAGATCCATATGGCTCTACTGGCTATGGCAATCAAGGAAATATTTATAACCCAACAGGAGATTTCATTGCAAAATATGAAGAAAGTTGCAGGACTTTGGGACTTCCTCCAACGACAGATAAATATGAAATAAAATTAGCTTTTCGTAAACTTGCTAAACAGTATCATCCAGATGTAAATAAATCTCCAGATGCTACAGAAAAATTCCAAAAAATAAACGATGCCAATGAGTTTTTATCTGATGCAAACATTGAAAGATATGAACAATTGAAAAAACAAGCAAATTAAAATATTCTCAGATTTCTGAGAATATTTTTTATATAGATTATATTAAATTGTTTTTATTTTATTTGGGTAGTGTGAAATAATTTGTGTATCAGTTCATCCTGATTAAGGTGGACTGATACTTTTTATGTTTTTATTTAAAAAGTATCGTGAGTTTTATATAAATTGCTATATGCAAATTTATATCTAAATTT
>JAEZYW010000091.1 GCA_023418835.1 Bacillota bacterium
CTCCCTAGTAAGTTTTTTTAATTATAACTTATATCAAAACCTTAGACAAAAATTCTTTTGTTCTCAAGTTTTTCGTTTCATTAAATATGTGTTCCGGACTTCCAATATCTTGGACTATTCCCTCGTCCATAAACATTATGGTATCTGCAACCTCTCTAGCAAATCCCATTTCGTGGGTTACAACTACCATCGTCATTCCGTCATAGGCTAATTGTTTCATTACGTCCAAAACGTCTCCAACCATTTCCGGATCCAATGCCGAAGTGGCTTCGTCAAAAAGCATAACATCAGGATCCATTGCCAAGGCCCTTGCAATTGCAACCCTTTGTTGTTGCCCTCCTGAAAGGGAGTTGGGATAGGCGTCAATCTTGTCGGGAAGACCCATTTGATTTAAAAGTTCTATTCCCTTTTTCCTTGCATCTTTTTCTTTCATTCCCAAAACTTTCATTGGAGCTAAAATTACATTTTCTATTGCAGTCTTGTGGGGGAATAAATTAAATTGTTGAAAGACCATTCCCATTTTCGCTCTAACTTTATCCACGTCGATATTTTCTCCTGTGATCAGGTGTCCGCCGAGATAAATTTCTCCTGAGTCAGGTTTTTCCAAGAGATTTAAACATCTCAAAAATGTACTTTTCCCAGAGCCTGAAGGTCCGATTACTGTTAGAACTTCTCCTTTTTTAATGGATGCGTCTATTCCAAGGAGAACTTTCTTTTCTCCAAAACTTTTTTTCAAATCTACTACTTTAATCACTTTCTTTCAGCCTCCTTTCAAAGATTCCCAAGAGTTTAGATAAACTAAAGGTTAGAACAAAATAAAGTACTGCCGCCACAATTAAAGGCTCCATTGGCTTAAAGCTAGCCCCTTGAACTATTTTTACATTGTACATTATGTCCCCAACTCCAACTACTGATACGATGGAGGTTTCCTTTATTAGAGTTATAAACTCATTACCTAAAGCTGGTAAAATATTTTTAACGGCTTGGGGCATTATTATTTCCTTCATAGTTTCCCCATAGCTCATTCCCAAAGATCTTCCCGCTTCCATTTGACCTTTTCCAATGGATTGGATTCCAGATCTGATAATTTCAGAAACGTAAGCACCACTGTTTATACTAACTGCAATGGCACCAGAGATTAGAGCCAGTCTTGCTGTGGGAATTCCCAAGGATCTAACATCAAAGAAAGTAGTCGGTCCGTAATATGCAATGAAAAGTTGGACCATTAAGGGAGTTCCCCTTAGAAGTTCCACCATTCCCTTTGCAATTCCGCTTACAACTTTACTTTTGGAAATTCTCATAAAATATATAATTACTCCCAAAATTATTCCCGCCACTAAAGCAATTGCCGAAAGCACAACTGTATAGGTAAGTCCTGTTATAAAATAAGAAGAGTATTTTTGAAATAAAGAAGTGACTGAGGAAATAAAAGCCATCAGTTTATTTCTAGATAAGAATAATAAAGCTGCAATAATAAATATTATTACCCCGTTAATTATCTTTCCTTGTCCCCTTATTTGTTTTGGTTTGTAGAAAATATTGTTATCCATTTTTCATCCTTACTATTATAATTAATAAAATTTAAATCCGCCTCTTTTGTTAGAGGCGGATTTTGCCAATTTTAAGAAGTAAAACTTCTATTCCATCCTCTTAAAGGATTATTCTATTCCTTGAGAATCTGCTAATTCAACAGCTTCTGCATACCACTGTTCAAATTTTCCTTCGCTTTGAAGTTTAGCGATAATTTCATTTACAGCTTCTACTAATTCTGTTTGTCCCTTTGCCGTTACTACAACAGATCCCCCTTCGATTCCATAGTCGCTGAAATCTACTTCTGGTACTGCTACGATTCCTTCGTTATTTTTTGCATAAGAGTCTGCTACAGGAACTTCTATTACAATTGCATCTATCATATTGGATTGAAGTTGCATAACAAGGTCTGTTACTTTTCCAAGGGAAACTACATTTCCAGCTTCAACATTTTCTGTTACAAAACCTTCTTGAACAGTTCCTGTTTGAACTCCAATTGCTTTTCCGTTTAAATCTTCTTCTGTTTTATAATTGTCTTTGTCTTCTTCTCTGACTAAAATACAGTATGCAGATTCAAAGTAAACATCTGAAAAGTCCATAGTCTGAGCTCTCTCTGGGTTTGGATTAATTCCAGCAATTCCCATATCCACCATTCCAGTTTGAACTCCTGCTAAAACTGCTGCGAAGTCCATGTCTTGGATTTCTAGTTCAACTCCCCATTCTTCTGCAATTGCTCTTGCAAATTCCATATCAAACCCTACAATTTTATCTTCTCCGTCTACGATTGCATGGAAGTCATATGGTGGGTAGTCTGCTGATGTACCTACTATTAATTTTCCAGTAGATTTAATTTGTTCTAGTTTATTTTCTCCAACAGTTTCTGTCGTCTCTTCTTTTTCTTCTGTCTCTTCTGCTTCTTTTACTTCAGTTACTGGAGTTTCTTCTGGTTTTGTTTCTGCGCCTTCCTTTGTATCATTATTACATGCTACCAAAGTAAAAATCATAGTAACTGCTAACAATATTGTAAATAACTTTTTCATTTCTTCCTCCCAAAATTTTTAAATTTCTAGATAATCAAAAAAACCGCGAGTATTAACCTCCCAAGAGGCGAATATATCGCGGTACCACTCTAATTAATCATAATTGATTATCTCCATAGCTATTAACGGTTGCAAACCGTGAAGCGATACTAATTTCCCACTTCATTCTCATTGGTTCTATTCAGCTTACTTCCATCTATCGGCTCTCACCTAACCCGACTCTCTTTTGAGATTTTCATAAACTTACTTCTCCAAATCATTGATTGTTTTTCATAATAAAGGATTTTTTCCATAAAGTCAAGAAGTATTTTACTTTATTAGTATTATTTTCCTAAATTTAATATAGAATATAATCAATGTGACAGTTTTTAATAGATGATGCGTATATAGTTTTTGAAAGGAGAAGTTAATGGACGAAAAAAAATTAATAAAACTAATAACCTATAAAAATTAACAAGGGCTTATTATGTTTATAGAAAATTACGCCGGACTTATGAAAAGCGTAATATCTAGAATTTTATACGAATTTCCCCATCTTCAGGAAGAAGTTTTAAACGACAGTCTTTTGTCTGTTTGGAATAATATTCAATACTACGACAACTCCAAATCTTCTTTAAAAAATTGGTGCGCATCAATTACGAGATACAGAGCCATTGATGCTTTAAGAAAAGAAGTGAAACACAGATCCGTTTCGATAGATGAGGCTTTCAACATCTCCCAAGGAGACGATTTTGAGAAACTTCTTTACAAAGAGGTTCTAAATTATCTTTCTGAAGAAGACAAAAAACTATTTGTGGATTTGTTTGTCCACGGTAAGACCTATGACGAGCTATCCCAGGAGCTAAAGGTGTCTAAAAACGCTCTTTATAGCAGAGTAAAAAGGGGAAGACAAAAATTAAATAAAGAATTTCAAGGAGGAAAACCGTGAAAATAACGAAATTTATAAATATCTAAATGAAGTAGAAACAGAATATGAGGATATGGAAGTTTCTGAAATTGAAATGGAAAGAATAAAAAAGTTTGCGAGGGAAAATTCTAAAAAGAAAAAATTCTTTGGTAGAAAAATAGCAGGAATTGCCGCTGCAATTTTACTAGCTTTCGGAGGGATTTTGGGAACAAACGAAAGTGTTCGAGCTGAGGTAATAAGTTATGTGGAAAAATTCTTTACAGAAGTTCGCGTTCCTATAAACGAGGCAAAAGGAGTTCCTGAAGAAGTCCAAAAATACGCTGTAAACTTACACGAAACTGTACAGTTAAAGCATATTTCATTTGTTGTAGAGGATGTTATGGTGGACGGCAAAGATGGATATTTAAATTTAATTTATCCAGAGGAATATAGCGAGAAAAATACTAATGAGATATATTATGTAGCTAGAGCCTATGTCAATGGAGAAAGAGTTTTTGTAAATACAGCTTCTAGATCCCCTAGGGCTATGGGTAACGGTTTAATATCCGATATGATGGAGTTTTCTATAGACAAAGAATTTCCTAAGGACGAAGATTTTGATTTAATCATTGAATTTGAAAATTTTAAAGACTTAGACGATAAGGCAGCTATCCAGGTAAGAATTTCAATGGCAGACTTAACTGCTGATTCCAAAATTTATTTAAAAGATTTTGAGATTCCCAATTCTGACGGTCGAATAATAAATATGATGAAAATTAATTTAATAAATCCCAGAATTGAAATGACAGAACCACTTCCTACAAAAAATTACGATAACTATATAGAGATTGTAGGTACAAATGATAAGGGAGAAAAGATTGTATTTGCCTTTAGTCACGGTAGAAATATAGATGATACAGCTTACTATACTGGATACGGATTTGTTGAAAAAGATGATAAATATTACGACAATTTAAGTGATTTTACCATAGAAGAGCTTTACAACTTAAAAGATACATTTGAATTCCAGATATACAAAATATCTTTTGATAGAGAGCCAGAATCGGGAAAATGGAAGCTTTTAAAAACCGAAGTTTTAGGAGATCCTTTTATAGTAGATTTTAGCAAATAGATTTTATAAAAAAGTCGAATGAGAATATTTCGGTACGTCAAGGATGCCGTACCCTACTAAAAAGGTCGAAGATAATATCCTTTTGAGACCAAATCCTTACCTGCCGTCGAGGGTAGTCGAAAAAGGATTTATCGAGACCTTTGTCTTTTATTTTAAAACCAAATA
Organism: Bacillota bacterium; assembly: GCA_023418835.1. Taxonomy (GTDB): domain Bacteria; phylum Bacillota; class Clostridia; order Tissierellales; family Peptoniphilaceae; genus Neofamilia. The sequence goes on from JAEZYW010000091.1 coordinate 4,754, forward strand.
ATATTGCGGTACGCATAGGAATGCGTACCCTATAACCTATTGAAAATTCAGATTGCGGTATGCGTGGGAACCCATCCCCTACATACTATAAAACGCCCCTATAGTGGGGCGTATTTATATTGGCATTAATAAAAATATTTTTTAAGTTTATTAAATAGTCAGTTTATATAGGTCGTTTAAATCTTTTTCAGAAATATTTTCGCTCTTTTCGTCCATAAAAATTTCCCCTTCTTTTAACATAATAACTCGGTCTGTGTATTCCACAGCATCTCGCATGTTATGGGTAATCATTATGGTGGTAATTTTTTTATCTTTTATCAAACTTTTAGTCTTATTCATTACCACGTTGGAAGTTTTTGGATCTAAGGAGGCAGTGTGTTCGTCTAATAGCAATAATTTTGGCGATTTCATACTAGCCATAACTAGAGAAAGGGACTGTCTTTGGCCTCCTGAAAGTAAGGAGACTTTGCTTCCCATCATATTTTCCAATCCCAAATTAAGAGAGCTTAGCAATTCCTTATAATATTCTATTCTCTCTTTTTTTATTAAAAAGCTGAGATTAAATCTCCCATTTTTGTTATCTGCCAGTGCCATATTTTCCAATATTGTCAAAGAAGGGCTTACTCCTTTGGAAGGGTCCTGATGAACTCTTCCAAAAAACTTTGATCTTTTTCTTTCGTCCAGCTTTGTAATTTCTTCTCCGTCAATTTTAATGCTTCCTCCGTCGCTTTCTAAGTGGCCTGCGATTAAATTTAAAAGAGTTGATTTCCCACATCCGTTGGAGCCAATTATAGCTGTAGAGGTGGTTTCTTCTATTGACAAATTAAATCCGTTAAAAACGATATTTTCAAAGGGAGTTCCCAGATTAAATCCTTTTTTCAAATTAATTATTTCTAACATCTTTTCTCCCTCCCATCAGTTTAGTTTTAATGTGTTCATAGGAATTGTTGTAGGCGATAAATCCT